>RXJA01000553.1 GCA_003963455.1 Hyphomicrobiales bacterium | reverse complement strand
GCGCGCATGCCGCGCATCCGGTCTCGGCGCTGCAGAGCGAGTACTCGCTGTGGGAGCGCAACCTCGAGCCAGAGATCATCCCGGCGCTGAAGGGGCTCGGCATCGGCCTTGTGCCCTTCGCGCCGCTCGGCCGCGGCTTCCTGGCCGGCGACGTCAAGCGCGCGGAAGACTATCCCGAGGGCGATTTCCGCCGCGGCGACCCGCGTTACCAGGGCGAGAATTTCGACCGGAATGTCGCGGCCGCCGCCGCGGTGCGCGACATCGCCGACGCCAGGGGCGCGAAGCCCGGCCAGATCGCCATCGCCTGGCTGCTCGCCAAGGGCCTGGAATTCGGCATCGACATCGTGCCCATCCCCGGCACCAAGCGCCGGACCTATCTGGAGGAGAACGTGGCCGCCGCGGACATCACGCTCGACGCCACCGAGATGCTGGGGCTCGACATGGCGCTGACGCCCGACAAGGTATCGGGGCCGCGCTACAACGAGCGCACGATGTCGCTGGTGGACCGGTAGGCGCGGTTCTCAACGGCCTACTTCTTGCAATCCGCCCTCGCCTCCATCGCTTTCCTCGCATCCCCCTCGCTGGCGTATGTCTTCTTGCCGAGATCGATGACAAGCGTGCCATCCGGCTTCTTCGGCACGATCTCGCACTGCTTCGAGACCGCATCCCTGGCGACCCAATATTGTTCGGCTGCCACGGCAGGCAGGCTCATGATGCCGGTGGCGAGGATTGCGATGGCGAGGGTGCGGACCATTGCGGGCCTCCATGTCTCTGGTTGGAGCGCTGCGGCGGGCGCCGTGTGAGGCGACGTCCGACATGCTGCCATTGGGAAACGCCCTGACCGCCGCCGTGTTCCGGCGGCTCAGGCGCCCGAATGCGGATCGATGCTGTAAGGATGCACCGGATAGCCAGGCCCGATCGCCTCGCCGACGCGCCCCACCCAGGCTTCGACCGCCGGATAGTCGGCGAGCGAGAAGCCGCAATCCTCGGCGCGGTGGCTGTAGGCATAGACGGCGATGTCGGCGATGGTGAGCGTATCGCCGACTAGGAAAGGCGTCTCCCGCAGGCTTCGCTCCAGCGCGCCCAGCGCCCGCACACCCGCCTCGCGCTTGCCGGCGAGCTGTGCCTGGTTGCGCTCCAGCCGGCCGGTCAGCGTCCAGAAGCGCAGCGAGCCGATGACCGGCTCGACGTAATACTGTTCGAAGAACAGCCACTGCATGACTTTGGCGCGGGCCAGGCGATCCGGCGGAAGGTAGGGCGTGCCCTCGGCGACGCAGACGAGGATAGCGTTGGACTCGGCGATCGCCTGGCCATTCTCCACGGCGAGCACCGGAACGGCGCCGGCCGGGTTGAGCTTCAGGAAGGCCTCCGTGCGGCTCTCGCCCTCGAAGATCGAGACGATGCGGGTTTCGTAGGCGATGCCCAGCAGGCCGAGCAGGACGCGAATCTTCCAGCCATTTTGCGACGGTAGATAATCGTAGAGCGTGAGCATGGCGCGGTCCCCTGGTTCGATGGGATGGCTTCGCATGACGAGCGGAAGGGAGCCACCCGATTCAGGCGCGGTCAATCCCCACCGTAAAAGGGAGAGATGTCGAAGGCGACGGAGGGGATCCAGCGCGTGAAGCGTCACCGCCTCGCAATATCCTTCGCCACCGCCCGAGCCTCGATGCCGATCTCGCGCAGCAGGCCGGTGACGGGATTGTGGAAGCCGACGAGATAGACGCCGAGCTCCGAGGCTTGCGCATTCACGCCGCTCTTGCCCGGCCTGAGCTCCGCCGGCAGGAAGCGGTCGTAGGCCGGGCGGTAGCCGGTGGCGAAAATCACCGCGTCGAATGTCTTTTCCACGCCATCGGCGAATCTCACGCCATCCGTGGTGAAGCTTGCGATGTCCGGCGCGATGCCGATCCTTCCCGCCTTGATCGCCGCCACCGTGCCGACGTCGATCACCGGAATGCGGCCGGCGTCGATCCCCTGAAGGATGCCCCGTTTCGGCCGCGCTATGCCGTATTTCCCGAGCTTGCCCAGCGCCAGGTCGAGGATTTTCGGGAACATCCAGTCGTTGAGCGATTGCGGCATGGTCCGGCTGGCGATGCCCACGATCTGGATCGGCACGCCGAACAGCTCGCGCGGCACGATATGGACGCCCTTGCGCACCGAGATGATGGGCACGGCCCCGCTCTCGGCGAGATCGAGCGCGATCTCCGCGCCCGTATTGCCCATGCCGACGACCAGCACGTCCTTGCCGGCATAGGGCGCCGCCTCGGTGTAGGCGGCGCTGTGCAGCACCTTGCCCTTGAAATCCTCCATGCCGGGGAAATCCGGCAGGATCGGCTGCGCGTTGTTGCCGGTGGCGACCACTACCTTGCCGGCATTGAACAGTCCGGCATCGGTCTGCACCAGCAGGCGATCGCCTTCGCGGCGGATGGATTTGACCGTGACGCCGAAGCGCGGCTCAAGGCCGAAGCGCCCGGCATAGGCATCGAGATAGGCCACCACCTTTTCGCGCGGCACATAGCGTGGGTGGCTTTCCGGGAAAGGCACGAAGGGTAGCGAGGACAAGGACTTCACCGTGTGCAGGTGCAGCCGCCGGTAATGCCGCCGCCAGGACGGCGCGACCTCGTCGGCCTTTTCGAGGATCACGAAATCGACCCCCGCCTGTTTCAGGCAGGCGGCGACGGCGAGCCCGGCGGGGCCGGCGCCGATAATGACGACATTGGTCTCCAAGCGCTTTCCCTCCCCCCAAAGCGGCAAAAGCTATGACGGGGGTGCCGGAGGGACAAGTAGGGGAAGTTCCCCAGCCCGGCAGGCCCGATACAGGGCGCCGCTTATTCCATCGCGCGCGGCGCGTCGGGTTCGTCCTCCGGCGGTTCGAGGATCTCGATCAGTTTCGCCACGCGGGCGCCGGGCATGGCGTGGCCTTCATTGACCAGCGCCTCGTCGGCGCCGATCCAGGCCAAGGCCTCGCGCAATTCCTCAAGGGTGGCGCCGGTAAGCGCGATGTCGGCGATGACGGCCTCGTCGACCGGTCCAAGCACGGAAACGATGTCGTTGCGGGTCATCTTGTCCTCCCTCACAGGTCGAGACGATGCCAACAAACGGCCGAGGGGCGGAGCGGGTTCCAGAAATCCGCGGGCCGGCTTCTTCTGAACGAGGCCTGATGCTATGGCTCGCCGCATGAGACCCGCCCTCTTCCTCGCAGCCCTGCTCCTTGCCTCCCCTGCCCGGGCGGACTGGAAGCCCATCGAGAAGATCGAGACCTATGCCGTCTCGGGCCAGACGGCACAGCAGCTCTATCTCTCGATCGGCGAGAAAGGCCCGGTGGTCGGCGCGGCCGGCAGCGGGCGGCGCGTCATCGCGCATACGTTCTTCAAGCTGACCTGGCAGCGCGACTACCAGCCGCAAGGCGCCGCCTGCGTGCTGAAGACGGCGCGGCCGAAGCTGATCATCACCTACACGCTGCCGAAGCCTGCGGGGAAACTCGCGCCCGCCCTGCAGGCGCGATGGGATACCTTCGCCGCCGGGCTGATCGCGCATGAGAAGGTGCATGGCGCCGGCATCGTCGACATGGTGGACAAGATCGTCGCCTTCAGCACCGGCCTCACCGCCGACAACGATCCCGGCTGCAAGAAGGTCAGGGCGGAGCTGACGGCCTATCTCGACCAGCTCTCCAGGGCGCAGCGCCGGGGCAGCCGCGACTTCGACACGAAAGAGTTCGGGCAGGACGGCAACATGCTGAAGCTGATCGCGGCGTTTCTGGGCGGGGGCTAGAGCAATTCCAGGAAAGTGTGTGACGATCTTCCGCCCGGAATTTGGAAAAACAAGGGGTTAGAGCGATTCACCATTTCCGTGAAACGGTGAAACGCTCTAACGAATCGCCACCAGCTTCGCCGCGTCGCGAAGGGCGCGGACGGCTTTCGGGTTGCTGACAGGGTAGCCCACGATAAAGCCCTCGATCGAAAAGTCAGGAAATTCGGAATTGAGCCGAGCGGCGATTGCGGCTGCCTCCGCGCCCTCGCCCGACGCTGCATGGGCAAGCGCCAGGAACATCAGCACATTCGGAGAATCCGGTGTGCTTCGACGCAGCGCGACGATCGCCTCCTTGTGCCGGCCGACGGTGAACAGGACGCGGCCTTGCATGCCGAAATACCAGGGCGGCGCGAGCGGGTTGAGGCGCATGGCGCGCTCGATGAGCGGGAGCGCCTCGTTCGGATCGCCAACGACCAATGCCTTGCTCCCGGCAAGCAGTGCCAGATTGTCGGCATGGTTGGCGCCATATTCGAAGGCGCGCCGGTGGGCACGCTCGGCCGCTTCAAGGTCGCCGTGGCAACCCATGAGATCGCCGCGGCAAAGCCAGGCGCCGCCATGGGTGGGATCGAGCCGCAGGGCCTGCTCGACCGCCTGGCGCCACTTCTCGATCGATGCGGCAGGATCGGTGCTGAAACCGTTGCAACATTGGATCGCGTAAGCCCAGGCGAGTTCGACCCATGCCTTGACAAGACCGCCGTCGAGCTCGACCGCGCGCGAAAACAGCCTGATTGCCTCGGCATTGTCGGCACGGCCGAACGTGTTGTGATGCTCGACGCCCATCAGGTAATAGTCGTGCGCGCGCAGATTGGCGGGCGCCTTGCGGCGGATGGCCTTGCGCCCCGCGGTAGCGATCACGCCGAAGCAACCCGCCAGCACGTTGATGACACTTTCGGTCAGGCTGTCCTGCAACGCAAAGACGTCCTCGACCGAGCGGTCGAAACGCTCGCTCCACAGATTGACGCCGCAGGTCGCGTCGACCAGCTCGACGGTGAGCCGGATGCGGGCATCGTCGGCGCTCAGCCGGCCCGACACGATATAGGTGACGCCCAACGCCTTGCCGTCGGCGATGAAGTCGGCGGGCTTGCTGCCCAGTTTCTTCATGGTGTGGAAGGCTACGACCGGCATATCGGCGTAGCGCGCAAGGTCATGGGTGATGTCCGAGGATAAGCCGTCTGCGAAGCGACGCCAACGGTCGTCGGCGCTCAGGCATTCGATGGGAAACACGGCGAGCACCGGCGAGGCGTCGGGCAAGGCTGTCGCGGGCGCCGTGTCGGCGACGGTGCTGATACGCCGCGCAAGCGCGACCTTGTTGCGTACGCCAAGCTTCTCATAGATCGCCGCCAGATGCGTGCGCACGGTGGAGGGGGCTATGAAAAGGGCTTGGCCGATCTCGCGATAAGTCATACCGGCGGCGAACCTCTCCGCCACCGCGCGCTCGCGGTCCGACAACGCCTCCGAGGTCGTCACGATCCGGTTCATGCCCTGTCCTGCCAGCGGACATAGATGCGTTCAACCGTAGAACCATCAAAATACTACAAATGTACGACCCAAAACACTGCATGCGGCCGATGGTTCGGCGCATGGCGAAGGTTCAGGCTACCCGCATGCCTTTCATCGAGGGGCAGCGTTTCGAACGAGGGAGCCGACCATGAGAGCGATGCTCGATACCATATCCGGGTTCTATGGCGCCGTGCGGCACGATCTGCGCGAGCCACGGACGGACACCAGCCGGCCCGGCTACCGGCCCGGCCTGTTCGGCCTGCTGTCGGCATGGGGCGAGCGGGCCCGGTTTCGTGAGGAGCTGGCGACCAGGGCGCGGGACACGCCCTATCTCATCGGCGATATCGGCCTGACGATGGACCAGGTGCGCGATGAGCTCGCCAAGCCATTGTGGCGCCGGTAGGTGGAACAAATTCAGCAAAAAATCAGGATTGTTTCAGGACGAGCGGTCGCCCTCGAACGATGATGGCGGTCATGGCGGCACACGGCACCGACGCCAGCCACGGAGGTCGATAATGCACGCAAGGACTGACACGCCATTTGCACCGACGTCGCTCACACGGGGTGAAGCGCTGAGCATGCTGTCCGCGGGCATCGCGGGCCCCTGCTGCGGCGAGGCCAACGAGATGCTGGCCTGGCTTTACCTGCTGCCGTCCAACGAGACCGCGCCTGGCGAGACACGCCTCGAACCGAACGCCGCGCGCCGCCGTTCATGGCTTGGCCTGCTCGGCATCTTTCGGGCTTGACCTTGCCGGAATTTGCCGCTCCCAATGAACCCCGCGCAATCAGGCGTGTCGATGGGGCAAGGGCTTGGCGCTACGGATTGGCGGCGCGGTTCTCGATATTGACCGGGGCACGCTCCGGCGCGACGGCGAGATCGTGCCGGTGCGGCCAAAGACGCTGGAACTGCTCACCTTCCTGGCGCGCAATCCCGGACGGGTGCTGAGCAAGGACGAACTGCTGCAGGCGGTCTGGCCCGGCGTCATCGTCAGCGAGGATTCGCTCACCCAGTCGATCCGCGACGCGCGCAAATCGATCGGCGACGAGGCGCAGGCGCTGATCCGCACGGTGCCGCGCCGGGGCTACCTGTTCCAGGCCCCAGAGCCGGAGGCCGCGCCGGGGCCGGTCGCCGCGCGCCCGGAGCCGATGGTCGCCGTCCTGCCGTTCCATGTCGACCCGGCCGACGCCACCGCCAGGGCATTGTTCGATGGCGCGGTCGAGGAGATCATCAATGCGCTCTCATACTTCAAGACCATCGCCGTGCTGGCGCGACATTCCGCGTTTGCCCTGGCAGGGCAATCGGGCGGCGACATCCGCGAAGCTGCAGAACGGCTCGGAGCCGACTATGTCGCCGAAGGCTATGTCGAAACCGCCGGAGCGGACTATAGCGCGCGGGTGGTGCTGACCGAGACGGCGTCCGGCAGGCGCGTCTGGGGGCAGACCCTCACCTTCCCCAAGGCCGAGATCTTCGCGTTCCAGACGATGGTGGCGCAGCGGATCGCGACGGCGCTGGTCGCCAACATAGAGAGCGCTGTGATGCGGCGCGGCCTCCCCGCGCCCGCCGGCAACGTCGAGGCCTATCTGTATTTCCTGCGCGGGAAAGAGCTGCTGCGCAGCTATGGCGAGGGCGTGAACCAGGATGCGCGCGCACATTTCCTGAAGGCGATCGAGCGTGATCCCGGCAATGGGCTGGCGCATGCCTATCTGGCGCTCGCCGACGTGATCATCGGCGGCTATACCGGGGCGCCGCGCGCCGTGCTGGACCAGGCGCGCGACAGGGCGCTGCACGCGATCGCGCTCAGCCCCGACGAGGCGCGTTGCCATCGCATCCTGGCACTGACCCTGCTCTACCGGGGGAGCGAAGATTACGACGCCGCCGAAAAGCATTTCGCCCGCGCGCTCGATCTCAATCCCTATGACGCCGACACGCTCGCGCAGACCGGCTTCTTCCGGGCCATCCGGGGCGACGGCGAGGCCGGTCTCGCCCTGCTCGACAAGGCCATCCAGCTCAATCCCATGCACCCGACCTGGTACTATTTTGATCACGGCGAGGCCTTGCTGGCCGCGGGCCGCTACCTTGAGGCGGCAGCGTCCTTCTCGTGCCTGCCGCGCAAGAGCGCCTGGCAGTGGGCGCGGCTGGCCATATGTCACGCGCTCGCGGGCGACGCCGGAAAAGCGGCCGCCTGCGTCAGGGAAGGCCATGCGCTGGAACCAGACCTGACCATCGCGCAGATCATCGAGGACACGCGTTTGCAGCGCGCGGAGGATCGCGAACGCATCCGTCGCGGGCTCGAACTCGCCGGGTGGGACGCCTCGGCGTTCCCCGAAAGCGGTGATGCGTCCTAGAGCATTTCACCGTTTCACGGAAACGGCGAACCGCTCTATCTCTTTGTTTTGACGCAATTCCGGACGGAAAACCGCTCACACTTTTCCGGGAATTGCTCTAGAAGCTGAGCGTCACCGCCGCGGCGCTCCGCTCGGCCTCGCCGTGGAACACCGCCTCGATGTTGTTGCCGTCGGGGTCGAGCAGGAAGCAGGCGTAGTAGCCGGGATGGTAGGGGCGCTCGCCCGGCGCGCCATTGTCCTTGCCGCCGGCGGCAAGCCCCGCGCGATGGAAGGCATCGACCATGGCGCGGTCCCTGGCCTGGAAGGCGAGATGGTGGCGGCCGGTGAGCACGCCGAGCGCCGCGCGGCTGTCGGCGCTGGAGACGAACAACTCGTCGGCCCAGAAATAATCCGGCGCCTCGCCGCCGATCGGGATGCCCAGCACCTCCAGGACAGCCCCGTAGAAACGCCGGCTGGCCGCAAGGTCGCGCACCACGAGCTGGATGTGATCGATGAGCCGGCCGCGATAGAGTTCCATGGGAACGCCCCTGATTGAGATCGGGGCAATCTAGAGCATGATCCCGAAAAGTGGGAACCGGTTTTCGGAAAAGATCATGCTCCGGCAAAGAGTTGGATCGTGATGGCGATTCAACGAAACGCCATCATGGTCCAGACCGGAGCGGATCGAGGTCAATGCGCGCGCTGTACGCTGCCGGCATTTCAAAGGTCGGCGCGGGAGCGCCGAGGTCGAGAGGGTCAGCGCGCCCGGACCGCGTAAGTCAGATGGGTCACCCGCCGCGTCGGCTCCGCGCGGATCGGCTCCAGCGCGACGCGGTCCGCGTCCACGCCCCCGAACAGGCTGATTCCGGAGCCCAGCAGCACGGGCGAGAGCGCGACCGAGAACTCGTCGATCAGGCCGGCGTTCACATACTCCAGGATCGTCGCGCCGCCGCCCGCGATGCGGACATCCCTGTCGCCGGCCGCCGCGCGCGCCTGGTCGAGCGCGGACGCGACGCCGTCATTGACGAAGTGGAATGTGGTCCCGCCCGGCCGCTCCCAGGGATCGCGCTTCTGGTGCGTCACGACGAAGACCGGCGTGTGGAACGGCGCCTCTGCCGGCCACGACCGCTCGCCAAGGTCGAACATGCGCTTTCCCATGACGCTCGCGCCGGTGCGCTCGAACGTCTCGCGCAAGATGTCGTTGGCGCGCCCTTCCTCACCGCCTTCGCCGAGCTTGAGGTTCTCCCGGAAGAACCGCAGCGGGAAGACCCACTGCTGCAATTCCATCCACTGCGCCATCGAGCGCTTCAACCAGGGGTTCCGCTCCCGCTCTTCGGGTTTGGCGAAAATCCATTCCATCGTTTCGGGCGCGACGAACCCGTCCAGCGACATCGACACGCTGAAGAACACCTTCCCGGCCATCAATCCACATCTCCGTTTTGGACGATCCCGGCGACGTAGGCGGCGAGCTTGCCCAGGGTCTGCCGGCCGCCCTCGATCGCGTGGTACTTCTCGACCGCCTGGTCGCGCAGTTCCTTGGTAGGGAACAGGGCGCGCATCTCGACGAGCGTCGCCGCGCCGTCGGGCTCGAATGTCAGGACCGACGCGAAGGCGTTCGGGTCGCCGCGGGTTTCACCGTGCAGCAGCGCGATGCGCTCCGGCGGGGCGATCTCCGTCCAGCAGATCCACTCCTGGTAGTCCGTCCCGTCCGGTCCGTGCATGACGAAGACCCACTCCCCGCCGACGCGAAACTCGAACGCATGCGTGGTGGTGATGAAGCCCTGCGGGCCCCACCATCGCGACAGATGCCGCACTTCGGTGAACGCCTCGAACACCAGCTCTCGTGGCGCGTCGATGAGCCGGGAGATCACGATCTCGCGGTCGGCCGTCGCCGATTGCGCGTCCCGTCCAGTCACTGCCATTCTCACTCCTCCAGCCTTGCCTTCTTGAGGTCCTGCACATACGCGTCCAGACGCTCGAAGCTTTCGTTCCAGAACCGTTCGAACCCGCCGGTCCACTCGTGGACCGGCCGCAGTCCTTGGGCGTCGAGGCCGTAGACGCGCTGCTTGCCCGCCTTGCGGTCCCGCACCAGCCCGACCTTCCGCAGCACCCGCAGGTGCTTGGACGCCCCCGGCTGGGTCATTCCCAGTTTCTCGGCCAGATCGGTCACAGGCCGCTCCCCGCCCCTCAGCAGCATCAGGATGTCCCGGCGCTGCGGCTCGGCGATCGCGTTGAAGACGTCCGACGTCGTTGCTGCTCGTGCCATGGGTACAACATATTCCTATATGGGTATATGTCAAGCCGAGCGCTCGGGCGGTAATGTCTTAGTTTGAAATTTGACTGGCTATCATCCGCTGCCGCCCGCCTGTCGCGCCGCTCGCCGAACTCCTATATGCTGATGCCGACCGGACCCAAAGGCCAGAAGCGACCAGCCGACGTGATCGGCAATGCCGTCCGCGTCATGCGCATAGCCACCGACGAGGGATCCGACGACGTGCAGGACGATGGCAAGAGCGCCGCCGCCAAAGAGCTTGGTTCGTAGGGCGGAAAGAAACGCGCCGCCAACATGTCGCCGGAGCGGCGCGCCGAGATCGCTAGAAAGGCGGCGGAAAGCCGCTGGAAGAAATAGCCTATCTGTTGTGCGGCGGTGGATACGGCAACGGCAGCGAAAACTGAACCATTCGTCTGCCGTGATGTTGGGCTACTTTGTCTCGAAGCTCACGCATGTTTACGCACGTCTTCGACATACCGATCACCTCGTAGCACCTCGATACAAGCGCGCGAACACCGATATTCTCAGTCAACTGACGATGCCACCTTACGCCCGGAGGCGGCTTATTGTTTTTCAGGTACTCTGCGACATCATCGTCCAGCGTGTCGTAGATCATTTCGATCACAAGCTTGCCCCACCATTTCGGCCGGCTATGAAGCGAACCGCTCCATCCTGTTAGCCGACCGATGGCAGACCTTTGCGAGAAGATGGATTTGTTAGCTATCTCTCAACAGAGGTATTGGCGTTGCCATTTCTTCCCTCATCTCTCTTGGCTTGGACGAATTTTCGCTGTGCGCGCGCCATCCTATTATTAAATCGACCTAAAATATAACCTCCAGGCAACACACAGATAATTCCGCTTACAACATTATTTGGGAGCACGTACGATAGTAGGAAATAATCGACAACAACTATAACAAATGTCCAAAATAGATTTGTCATCCCATCTTGCCACATGCGATTTTCTGGAAGAAATTTTATCATCCATGGCATTGCCAGCGGGTTTTTATCCCAAAACTGGTCGATTCGAATGTCGTCATCCTGCGGCATGGCTCTTGACGGTCCTTAGGCCCCGATTGACTTAAGGCCACCATGTGCCACGACGATAGGATGGGCCAATCACGATATCGAGCGTTGGAGGTGGCGGTTCAACCCGCCAATAGCTACCAACCGCAATTTCAAACTGAGACACTACGGCTCGGGCGTCCCGGTGAAATGGCGATGGCGCGGGCTGCCCAAGAATCCGGGCAAGAAATGCGATCGGATTTGTAGGATCGGCTCCCGCCCCGGCGTCCTTCGGACGCAAACGGGCCGGTGGACTGGAAAAACCGCGCCGCATCAAACAGGATGCCTTACGGCATGGGAGCAGAAGCATGAACCATTCCTATCGCTGGGTCATAGTCGCGTCCGGCGCGCTGATGACCTGCGTGGCGCTCGGCGCCATGTTCTCGCTGGCGATCTTCCTGGAGCCGATGTCGCTCGACACCAACTGGTCGCGCACCGGCATTTCCAGCGCCATGACCTTGAA
>RXJA01000110.1 GCA_003963455.1 Hyphomicrobiales bacterium | reverse complement strand
CGGGCACCCAGCGCACGGCTCGCCGTTTCGGCCCCCAATTGATCCGGCGCATGTCGCTCTTCGGCGAGGTCTATTCCGCCGACGAGGCCTTGAGATTGTCCCTCGTCGACAAGGTGGTCGACAAAGGAGGCGGCCTCGCGGCCGCCGAGGAACTTGCCGCTGTCGTTGCAGGCAGGTCCGCCACCGCCACCGAACTCGCCAAGATGCTGATCAATGCCGCCGAGGGCGAGGAGCGTGAGCGTGTTCTGGATGCCCTTGCCGCACGTATCGCCGCCGGCAGCGACGACCTTCGGGCAGGCCTGGCTGCCTTCCGGGAGAAGGGCCGCCGGTCGGGAGACTGACACTGCAGCGGCCCGAAGGCGGCATCTGTCCTGCTGGTAACGACGATCCTGTCGAACGGCCGCGGTCTTCCAGGATTGCCGTCGCTTTCCGCGATTGCCGGCGGCGAGCGTCACCGCGAATGGAGCTTCATCGAAGTCCGGCGGCAGCCCAGTCCAGTACCGCGAACGGCTCGGCGACTTCACGCGCCATGAGCCCGCCATAGACAGCGGCCGGATCAGCCGGCGAGAACTTCCTGATCAGGCCGGCAAGCGGAACATGTCCCCGCGCCAGCCACGTCAGGGCTTTCGCCAGACCCGTCATGGTGGTGTGCTGTGCGTTGTTATAGCCCTCATAGAGTTCTTCCCAGACGAAGTCCCGACCGACGACCGGCAGCTCCCATTCCCAACCGCTCCGCAAATTCACGAAACGGAAGAAAACCGCATGGAGTATCTCATGCGCCAGCATGCCGGTATGGGCCTTCCAGGGCACGCCGACGAGCACGACCTCGCCCTTCTTGCGAACGACCTTACAGCCCTCGAGAACCGCGCCCTCATGGCCTGAGCAGTCGATCACCAGCGCCACCTTTCCCGCGAAGTCGGCATCATCTAGGGGCATCTTGGACAGCACCGACAGGCCGGACTGCCGCGCCTGGGCATTGCGCCGCGGGTCCGGTTCGACGACCGAGACCTCATATCCCGCGATCCTGCAAAGATGCGCGGCAAGGTAGCCGACCGGCCCCGCCCCGGTGACGACGACCCTGTCGCCGGGGCGAGCGGCGGTGGTCATCAGGGTTGTCATCGAAACACCCATGAGGCGGGCAAGCACGGCCGTCTCCGGGGCGAGGGCGTCCGGCACTTTCAGCACATAACGCTGGTC
This sequence comes from Hyphomicrobiales bacterium, assembly GCA_003963455.1. Taxonomy (GTDB): domain Bacteria; phylum Pseudomonadota; class Alphaproteobacteria; order Rhizobiales; family Rhizobiaceae; genus Mesorhizobium. The sequence goes on along the minus strand of RXJA01000110.1, from coordinate 10,329 downwards.
GAACTGCTGCGTGGAGCGATGCGCCCCCATGCAAAGCAGCTTGTCGCCGTGGGAGATCCCCCGAACCTCGCGGCCGAGTTCCTCGGCCTCGTAGACAGCCGCATAGCCCGGACGCAATGGAAAACTGCCCGTCTCCGCCCAGGCCAGTTCGGTCCCTGGGCTGATCAGCGTTGCGAGCGTGCGTCCCCTCACTTCTGCCGGCCCCAGCGGCGTATCCTGATAGTCCTCCAGCGCAAACTGCCGCCTGCCTGTAAAAACGATCTCGCTACCCATGACTGATCTCTCCCGTTCAACTGCGGCTTGGGGCTGCGCTAGCGGATTGCTTCGCCGCTCTCAGTGTCGAACACATGCAGGCGCGCGGTGTCGAAGCCGATGCGCACGTTCTGCCTGTCTGGCGCGGGCCGGGCTGCCGCCGGCACCTGCGCGACCAGTTCGTGGTTTCCGGCGCGCAGATTGAGCAGAACCTCGGTCCCGAGATACTCGTCCACCTCGATAACGGCCTCGTAGTCTCCGGTTTCATCGACGCGAATATCGCTCGGACGTATCCCGACCGTGATGCTTGCGCCGGGGTTGAGCGCGGGAACGATCGACGCCGGAGCCGCCATGCGGAAACCGTTGGCGACGAGCACCGGCGCGCCGTTGTCGGCCTCCACCTTGGCTGGCAGCAGGTTCATCGCCGGACTGCCTATGAACGTCGCCACAAACAGGTTGCGCGGCTTGGCAAACACGTCCTCGGGGGAACCGACCTGTTCGATATGGCCGTCCTTCATGATGACGATCTTGTCGGCGAGGGTCATCGCCTCGACCTGATCATGCGTGACGTAGAGGACGGTGGTGCCGAGGCGCTTATGCAGCTTCGCGATCTCGACGCGCACCTGCGTGCGAAGCTTCGCGTCGAGGTTCGAGAGCGGTTCGTCGAACAGGAACACCTTGGGCGTGCGCACCATGGCGCGGGCCATGGCCACGCGCTGCCTTTGGCCTCCCGAGAGCTGCGCCGGCTTGCGTTCGAGCAGCGGCTCCAGCCCCAGAATACGGGCCGCCTCGGCGATGCGGGACGAGACCTCGCTTCCCGGCAGCCGTTGCGGCTTCAGGGCGAACTCCATGTTCTGGCGTACCGTCATGTGAGGGTAGAGCGCGTAGTTCTGGAAGACCATGGCGATCTTGCGATCTTTCGGCGCGACGTCGTTGACAACCCGGCCCGCGATTTCCAGTTGGCCTTCCGAGATATCCTCCAGCCCCGCCACCATGCGCAGCGTCGTCGTCTTGCCGCAGCCCGAAGGTCCCAGCAGCACGACGAATTCCCCTTCCTCTACCGCGAGGTCGATGCCGTGAACCACCTGGATCTGACCATAGCGCTTGACGACCTTGCGCAACGTCACTGACGACATCGGCGCTCTCCTCCCAATCGAAACAGTTGCACGGCGTTCATCCCTTGACCGACCCCATCGTCAGACCTTTCACCAGCCAGCGCTGGCAGGTGAGCACGAAGATGACGCCTGGGATGAGGACCACGAAGGAGCCCGCCATGATGCGGCCCCACTGAACGGCGTCGCTCGACCAGAAGGACATCACCGCCACGGTCACCGTCTGGGCCCTCGATCCGGTCAGCATCAGCGCGAACAGGAACTCGTTCCAGGAGAAGATGAAGCAGAACACCGCCGAGACCGCGAGGCCGGGAGCTGTCAGCGGCAGGGTGACCCGAAAGAAGGTCGCCAGGACGCCGTGTCCGTCGACCTGGGCCGCTTCCTCCAAGGCTTCCGGGACCTCATCGAAGAAGCCCTTCATCAGCCAGACCGTCAGCGGGATGTTGAATGTCGAATAGACGATGATCAGCGCAAGGGGCGTATCGAGCAGGCCCATCGTCTTGAAGATGATATAGTAGGGAACGACCACGGCGATCGGCGGAAACATGCGCATGGACAGGATCCAGAAGGCCACGTCGTTTATGCGCCGATGCTTGATGCGAGAGATGGCGTAGGCGGCCATGGTGCCGATTGCGAGGCTGAAGGCGGTCGAGCCGAGAGCGACAAGCAGGCTGTTCAGGATCTGCAGATGGAACGGCCGCATCGTGAACAGGTCGTAGTAGTGCTGCAGCGTCGGCGTGAAGATGAAGCGCGGCGGACGCGAGAACATGATCGGCGACGGCTTCAGCGACGACACCAGGATCAGGTAGATCGGCGTCATGAAGATCACCAGGACGATGATCACCAGCATATAGGTGAGGAACTTCTCACGCAGGCTTGGGGTCATGCCACCGCCCTCCCTAACGAAGCCGCACGGCCTGGCTGCGCTGCATCTGCTTGAAGAACAGCGTGATCAGGACCGAGATGATGATGAGCGAAACGAAGGACGCCGCGGCGCCGACACCCATGCGCCAGAACGTGAAGCTCTGCCGGTAGATGTAGAGGGAGATGACTTCCGTGGCGTCGGCCGGGCCGCCCTTGGTAAGCACGAAAATGATATCGTAGATCTTGAAGGCATCGATGGCGCGCAGGAAGAGCAGGCTGATCAGCACCGGCTTCAACTGCGGCAGCGTCACATAGCGGAACACGTCCCAGCGGGAGTTGCCGTCGATGCGGGCGGCTTCATAGGGCTCCGGCGAAAGGCTCTGAAGAGCGGCCGCCGTTCCCATCATGATGAATGGCGTCCACTGCCAGATGTCGCCTATCGCGATCGCGATGAGCGCCCAGCGGGTGCTGGTGATCCACGCAACCGGGCCGATGCCCACGAGACTGAGAAAGTAGTTGAGATAACCCAACTCCGGGAAATACAGGAACAGCCAGACCAGGCCGACAATGACCGGCGAAATCATCATCGGAACGAGAAGCAGCGTGCGCGCCAGCGCCATGCCCGGAAGCTTCTGGCTGACCAGCAGGGCTATGCCGACGCCGAGCACCAACTGCGCCGACAGCGTCATCGCCATCAGCTTGAAGGTGGTGAAAAGCGCGTGGAAGAACGCATTGGAGGTGAACACCTCGGCGTAGTTGGCAAGCCCGACGAAGATCCGTGGAATGAAGGGCTTGGCCAGATCGTAGTTCCGGAAGCTGAGCCACAGCGCATAGAGCATCGGGTAGATGGTCGTCGCGAAGAGGACCACTACCGCCGGAATCAGGAAGACAATAGCTATGCGCTTGTTGCGGCTCGCCGTATGGCTCATGGCCGGACACCATTTTGGGGATGATGGGACCCGCCCCGGCGGGAGTGGACCGGGGCGGGCACGGTCGTCACTTCGCCAGGACTTCGGCCGGAACGTCGTCGATCCAGCGGAGGCGTTGTTCGACCGGGAACATCGAGAGCTGGGAATTTACCGCGTTGCAGGCGGTTTCAAGCGCCTCCTTGGCGGTTGCCGTCTCGCCAGCCATGTACTTGCTGAGCTCGACGCCGAAATTCTCTTCCACGGTCTGGTAGAACGGATGGAATATGCGGCGGCGGGCACTTTTCTGCGATTCCAGCAGCACCTTGTAGTAAGGATACTTCGCCTGCAGGGCCGGATCGCCGAGGATCGACTTTCGGAACTGGCTGACACCCTTGCCCTCTTCGGCGAAGCGCCGCATCAGCTTCTCGCTGGTCGCCCATTTGATGAACTCCCAGGCGGCATCCTTGGTCTTTTCATCAACCTTCGCGTTGATGGCGAAGGACAGCGACCCGGTATAGGTCGGCTGTGGACCCGCATCGGATTCGGGATTGGCAGCGAAGCCCGCCTTGCCGATCTTGGCAAGGACAGCTTCATCGGGATTGGTGAGCCGAACCGAGCGAACGCTCCAGTATGCCGCCTCCGCCGCCTCGCCGCGCTCCATGAATCCCGACTGGATGTCCCACATCAGGCCGAGATAGTCCGGCGGATTGAACGGGATCAGCGACTTCATGAACTCGGCCGCCCTGATATGCGGCTCGCCCGTCATCGCGCACAGGCCGGTCTTCGGATCCCAGTAATCTCCGCCGAATGACCGCATGAACGGAAAGTAGTCATGCGTGATGGCGCCCTGCACGCGGCTGTAGGACTGGCTGGCGCCGTAGAGATCGTTCTCCAGCGGCTTTCCGCCGGCGAGCTGGCCCTTTTTTCTGGTGAAGAATTCGGCGATGTCGCGATACTGGGCCCATGTCTTGGCGGGAGCGAGATCGTAGCCATATTTCGCCTTGAACGCGGCCTTCTCGTCAGGGTTTTCGAGAAGATCCGCCCGATATTGCTGCAGCCAGGTCATGCCGGAAGCCGGGAAGGCGAGCAGCTTGCCTTGCCAGGAGTTTTCCTGGAGCTGGATCGGGATGATGTCGTCGAGGCCGATCTCGGCCGCGTCGCGCTTTGCCCGGGAGGTGAGATCTTCCAGCGCCCCGGCCTCGCCGAGCATGCCGACCCAGGGACTATCGACCCACAGAAGCTGGTAAGTCGGGCTGTCCGAGCTCGCTTCGACGATGATCTTGTCGATCAGGCCAGGGTAAGGCAGCTGATCGATATGCACCTTGATGCCCGTCGCCTGCTCGAATTCGCCGACGATCGGCGCCACGCGGGTGACCGACGTATCGCCGATACCCAGCATCTTCAGTTCGATGCCGGCAAAGGGCTTGTCCTGCGCCCAGGCGGCCCCGGTCATCGCGAGGACGGCTCCGGCCGCCCACATTGTCTTCTTCCACTGCATCATGCGTTCATCCTCCATTCGCTTCGGCAGTTTGATTATACGTTTAAGCAGCTAAATACGGTCCCCTTGATGAATGACGTTGGAACGGGCTGCCTCCCCCGCCCGGCCGCAATTTAGCTATTCGGATGGCGACCACATACGCGGGCCGTCGGACTTCTCATAACCCATCGGACCGGTGGTGCTGACCAGTTCCAGGAACTGGCCCCATGGTGACCTCAGATAGACCCAGGTCAGGCCCTCCATCGGACCGGAAGTGATCAAGGTCGGCCCGTCCAGCACATCCACGCCCGCGGCCCGAAGCCTTTCGGCAGCTTCCACTGCATCCTCGACCTCAAGGGCAAGGTGGCACGCGCCGACCTCGCTGTTTTGCTTGACCGGCGTCCGGCCGGGTTCGCCGCCGTACTCGAAGAGCTCGAGATTGCCGCCATTGCCAAGACGAATGACGCGCTGGTCCTTGATCCGGCGGCCGGACGGAACGCCCAGGCGGCGGATCATGAATTCGTCGTCAACGTCGACGCTGCCGCATTCCATCACGCAGACCGCGCCGAATATGCGGGTGAAGAAGGCGACCGCCTCCTCCATGTCCGGCACGGTCAGACCGATGTGCTGGATGCCGCTGATCCTGACAGGTAGTCCTCCCATTATCCTGCTCATCCTCCCCTTAGTAACTATTTAGTTATTTCATTCCGCGCATACGCTGTCAATGGCATGAGGCCCCCGGACATGCCATTTGGCTCAAGCGTCGGCGAATTGCGGCCTGTCGTTGCGCTCCCAATCAAAGAGCGCCGCGGGAAGCGGTGGCCGGCCGGCGACGAGGTCGGCGGCCTTTTCTCCGATCATTATCGCCGGCGCGTTCGTGTTCGACGAGTTGATCGACGGCATGATCGAGGCGTCGCATACGCGCAGGCCCTCCAGGCCGCGCACCTTCAGGTCCGGCGAAACCACCGCCAATTCGTCGTGCCCCATCCTGCAGGTGCCAACCGGATGGTGCTGGGTTTTGGCCATGCGGCAGGCGTATTCGAGCAGCGTCTTGGCATCGCGCGCCTCCGGCCCAGGCAATGCTTCGCGCGCAATGAATGGCCTCAGCGCTGGTTGAGCCATGATCTGTCGGGCAAGTTCCAGACCGCGCAGCGACATCTCGCGGTCATAGGGATCGGCCCAGTAGTTCGGATCGATGAGCGGGGCGTCACTCGGGTTTGCGGAGGCAAGGCGGACGGTGCCGCGGGAGCGAGGCCGGATGAACGCCGCGTTCAGCGTCACGCCGGGACGGTCCAACTTGACGATACCCTTCTCGATGCCGGAACCCTGGCCGAAATGGAACTGGATGTCGGGTGAGCGCGCGGCCGGATCGGTGTACCAGAAAGCGCCTGTCTCGAAGAGCGAGGAGACCACGGGACCGCTTTTGAAGAGCATGTACTGCAAGCCGGCGAGCAAGGTCCTGTCGGGCCGCAGGATACCGTCATACGAGTGGTCGCCCGAGCACTCGCAAAGCACGCAGAGGTCGAGGTGGTCGTGGAGATTGGTCCCGACACCCTGCAGATCGTGCAGGACCCTGATCCCGACACTCGCGAGATGGTCCGCCGGTCCAATTCCGGACAGCATGAGCAGCCGGGGCGATCCGATCGCGCCCGAGGTGACCAGCACCTCGCGTTCGCAGGCGATCTCGCTCTCCACACCGTCGCGGCGCACGACGACACCCCTGGCCCGCTGGCCGTCGAGCACGATGCGCGCGACTTCGGTCCCGGTCATCACCGTGAGATTGCGGCGCGAGCGCGCGGGGTCGAGGAACCCGACAGCGGCGGAGCAGCGCCGCGCGTTGCGCTGTGTCAGCTGAAAATACCCTATACCGCGCTGCCTTGGCCCGTTGAAATCCGGATTGTAGGGAATGCCCATCTGCTGCCCGGCGCGGATGAAGGCATCGCAGATCGGAAGCGCCGCACGTGGGACGGAGACGCCAAGCGGTCCCTCCGTGCCGTGATAATCGTCATCGAAGCGCTCGTTGCCCTCGGCTCGCTTGAAGTAGGGCAGGACATCGCGAAAGCCCCAGCCCTCGCAACCAGCTTCGTCGCGCCAGTCGTCATAGTCCTTGGCGTTGCCGCGCGTGTAGACCTGGGCGTTGATGGACGAGCCGCCTCCGATCACCTTGGCTTGCGTGTACCAAAGGACACGGTTCTGCATGTGCTTCTGAGGCACCGTCGACCATCCCCAGGACGCGATCCCCTTGGTCATCTTGGCGAAGCCCGCCGGCCAGTGAAACAGATAATGACTGTCCGCGCCGCCGGCCTCGACAAGAAGGACGGATACGTCCGGATCCTCCGACAGACGCGCCGCCAGCACGCAACCCGAAGATCCCCCGCCGGTTATGATGTAGTCGTAGCGCTTCTGCATGCCGGCTCCTCCCGACCATCGGGGAGATGGATTTCCCCGATAAGTAACCAGATAGTGCATTACTGCTTTATGCCCGGCTTGCGCGGGCGTCAAGCGCCGCGCGTTTTCGGGGCGCCGGCCACGGACTGGCGTGCGACGAGGCGCGGTTCGATCAGCGTATGGTCGGCCTCACCCCGACCATCCCGCATCCGGTCGAGCAGAAGCCTTGCCGCTCGTCCGCCGATTCCGCGCGGGTAAAGTTCGACCGTCGTCAAAGGCGGCAGCAGCGACTGCCCCAGGGGAACGTTGTCTATGCCTATGATGGAGAAGTCCTCTCCGACGCGACGGCCGCTGCCGTGCAGTGCCGCATAGGCGCCGAGCGCGATGTAGTCGTTGAAGCAGATCGCCGCGCGACATTCGGGGAAGTCCCTGATGATGCGGTCGACGGTTTCTGTCCCGTTCTCCCGCGTCGGCGCGCATCTGAAGACAAGTGCCTCGTCGAGTTCGGCGCCCCGTTCGGCCGCGGCGGCCCTGATGCCGTCCAGCCGGTCTTGCCAGGTGCGCGTGTGATCAAGGCCGCCAACCACCGCGAAGCGCTCGAAACCGGCTTCGAACAGGTGTGAGGCCGCGAGATAGCCAGCCTTTCGATCATCGGCCCCGACATAGTCCGCCTGGAGATCTACCACATCCCGGACAGCGATCACGTATGGGGTCGCGCGTGTCCGCAGAATGGCGAAATCGTCCGGCGCCGTGCAATTGGCAGGGCTGATCAGGAGCCCCGCGACGCCCTGCGACAGCAAGGCATCGATCAGAGCCGCCTGCCGGGCGGAGTCGTCATGCGTATTCGCCACGATCGTCAGATAGCCCGCCTCATAGGCGCGCGCCTCGAAATCCGAGAGAAGCTCGGCAAAGAACGGATTTGACGTATCGTGGAGCACCGCTCCGAGCAGGCGGGACTGTCCGGTGCGCAGTCGAACCGCGGCGGAGTCGCGGATGAAGCCCATCTCCTCCGCGACCTTGCGCACGATCTCCTGGGTTTCGGCGGAAACGCGCCCTCGCCCGGTCAACGCATAGGAAACCGCCGCCGTCGACAGGCCGGTGACCTTCGCGATATCCTTGATGTTGGGCTTCCCGCGCAACGACCACTCCCGGTCACGTACTTCCCGAACTTCCAAGGGTCTATCGCGGCTGTCCAGCCCCTGTCTTCAACAAACGGATCGGAAGCGCTCCACGCAGGCGTCCAGGACGTCCGCGGGATCACGCCTCCACCAGTTCCGCGCCGAGAACACCTCCACCTCGCACGGCCCGGCATAGCCGGCTGTCTCGACGGCCGCGCGGATCGCCTTCAGGTCGGCCACGCCATCTCCCATCATGCCGCGGTCGAGCAGCACGTCGCGTGTCTGCGCCAGCCAGTCGCAAAGGTGATACCCGAAAATGCGTTTCGGCCCGGCCCGCAGCAATTCTTCGGCCAGCGTACGATCCCACCAGACATGGTACACATCGACCGCGACGCCGACATTGGGCGCATCGATGGCAAGGCAAAGATCGACCGCGTCGCGCATCGTCACCAGGCAGGACCGGTCGCCGCCGTAGACTGGATGCAGCGGCTCGAGAGCCAGGCGAACATTTGCGGCCGCCGCGTAGGATGCGGCTTCGGCGACACGATCCGCAACCAGCCTGAGGCTATCGCCGATGCCTTTCGTTCCCGGCTCGACCCCGCCGCAGACGATGGTCAGGACAGGCGCGCCGAGACCGGCGGCCATGTCGACCGCGGCGCGGAAATCGTCCATGATCGCCGCGCGGCCCGGCAGCGCCAGCGGGCCGGTGAGATAGGGCGCGCGGCACAAGCCGACGACATTCAGGCCGGCCGCTCGAACCCGCTCGCCGATCTCGACGGCGCGGCTGCCGATTTCGCGGCGCCAGAAGACAATGCCGCGCAGGCCACGCTCGGCGCATGCATCGAGCACACGCTCGATCGACCAGCCCGCGCCATGACCGTCGAGATTGTGGCCGAGCGTCGCCGTATTGAGCGCCAGCGCGGAATGGTCCCCCGTGCAATCACGCATGGTTCAGACACCATAGAGAGCAAGCAGCTTGCGCATGCGTGCGGCAGCCAGCTCGGGATCCGCCAGGAGGCCGCATCCGTCGGCCAGCTTGAACACCTCCACGAAATAGGGCAGCGGCCGCATCGACTGGGCGCCCCCCAGCATGATGAAATGATCCTGGAACCCGTTCAGCCAAGCAAGGAACACGACCCCCGTCTTGTAGTATTGGGTGGGCGCGCGGAAGATCAGACGCGCGAGCGGCACGGTCGGATCCAGCGTGGCGTGGAAGCCTTGGGTATCGCCCCGGCCAAGCCGATCGATGGCATAGGCGGCGGCGGGCGCCAGAGGGTCGAAGATGCCGAGAAGGGCGTGCGAGAACCCCTGCTCGTCGCCCGCGATCAGCTCCGGATAATTGAAGTCGTCGCCGGTATACATCTTCACGCCGGCGGGCAGACGGCGACGCATCGCGATTTCCTTCTCCTTGTCGAGGAGCGAAATCTTGATGCCGTCGACCCTGGCGCTGTTGTTTCCGATAATCGCCAAGACCGTCTCGAGCGCGTCCTCGAACCGGTCGGCCCCCCAATAACCCTTGAGGGCCGGATCGAACATCTCTCCCAGCCAGTGCAGGATCACCGGCATGTCGCAGCGCGCCAGCACGTCGCCATAGACCGAAACATAATCGTCGGGCGAACGCGCCACGGCCGCCAGGGCCCGGCTGGCCATGACGATCAATTTGCCGCCGACCTTCTGGATGGCCTCGATCTGCTCGAAATAGGCTCGGCAGACATCGTCGAGCGAACGTGCATCCGCCGGTTCGAGCTGATCGGTGCCGGCGCCGTTGAAGACGAGCGCGTCCGGCAATTCCTTCCGGGTCTTGCGGATGAGTTCCAGGGCCGAGGGCCAGTCGAGGCCCATGCCACGCTGCGCGGTGTCCATTGCTTCGGCGATGCCGAGGCCAAGCCCGTCGAGGTGACGCCTGAATGCCATCGTGGCCTTCCAGTCGATGGCGGCGGGACCGCCGGGATCGCTGGCGCTGAAAGGATCCGCCACCACGTGGGCCGCCGACAGCACGGTGCGTGCCGCGTCCGGCGGCAATCGCGCGGCGGGAACCGCCTTGCCCTGAAGCCGATAATCGAAAAGTTTGCCCGTGTTATCCGGCAACTGGATGATCATGGCGCTCTCCCTGGCGTTGCGCCGCGCTCAGAACCGCGGCACCAACATGCCCGCGTCGACGGCAATGACATGGCCGGTCGTATAGGGCAGCTCGCCCGTGGCGAGCGTCG
>RXJA01000305.1 GCA_003963455.1 Hyphomicrobiales bacterium | reverse complement strand
ACAGCCGCAATGAGCTCGATGATCTCGTCCGGGGCGATCGTGCTCATGATGCCGACCTTAAGCGGCATCTTCTTCAAGGTCACATATTGCTCGGCAATCTGCTTTGCCTGGCGAGAGTTCTCGAAGACGCCTTCGAGATAAGTCTCGACCATGCGGCCGAGCTCGGTGAGGTGAGTGAAACGCCGCTCACGGTGGAAAAGCGGCCCGCCGAATTCATCTTCCAAAAGCTTGATCGCGCGCGACAGCGCGGGCTGCGTGACATTGCACTGCTCGGCTGCCCTGGTGAAATTGAGCTCCTTGGCGACGGCCAAGAAGTATCGGACCTGGCTGATCTCCACTGCACGCTCCCCTCACTGGACGCGCATACGGCACCGCCCGCATTGCGGCGCAATCTTACTAGCTGCCCTTACGTCAAACAACCCGACCGGTCGATCGGCGTCCGGGCTCGGAGCCAACGATCTGACCGTCAGCTATCGAATCCATGTCTCAACGGCATTTCCGCAGCTTGCGGCGGTTCACCATACTAATCCGCAGATCCCGAGCCGGCCCGTGCCGTTGCTCGTAGCCGCGCAATCAGAAGGACAAGACGATGCTCAAAGGCAAGACAGCGCTCATCACCGGTTCGACCAGCGGCATCGGGCAAGGCATTGCCGAAGCCTTCGCGGCGAAAGGCTGCAACATCGTTCTGAACGGCTTTGGCGACGCCGCCGAGATCGAACGCCTGAGGACCAAGCTCGCGGCCGATCATCGGGTCGCCGTTCGATACGACAATGCCGACATGAGCAAGGGCGACGCGATCACCTCGATGATGGACAAGGCCATCGCCGAGTTCGGCGCCATAGACATACTGGTCAACAATGCCGGCATCCAGCATGTCGCGCCGATCGACGACTTCCCGATCGAGAAATGGGAAGCGGTCGTGGCGATCGATCTGATGTCTTCGTTCTATACGATCCGGCGCGCGTTGCAGGCGATGAAGGCGCGCAAATGGGGTCGCATCATCAACGTTGCCTCGGCGCACGCGCTCGTCGCATCGCCCTTCAAGTCCGCCTATGTCGCGGCCAAGCACGGCGTCGCCGGCCTGACCAAGACCGTCGCGCTGGAGGTCGCCGAACAAGGCATAACGGTCAACGCCGTCTGCCCGGGCTACGTCCTCACCCCGCTTGTCGAGAAGCAGATACCCGACACGGCGAAGGCCCGCGGGATCACCGAGCAGCAGGTGATCAAGGATGTCCTGTTGGCCGCGCAGCCCACCAAACAATTCGTCACCGTCGAGCAGGTCGCCGCGCTGTGTCTGTTCCTGGCGTCGGACGAGGCAGCCTCGATCACCGGCGCCGTGATGCCGATCGAAGGCGGTTGGACCGCTCACTAGACCTGCACGAGGAGCGAAGGCCATGAACAAGATCACGCAAAACCTATCCGCCACGCAGGCAGAACCGGCGACTGGACACCAGGGCGATGTTAAACGTCAGACCGTCCTTGTCCTTCAAGGCGGCGGCGCGCTCGGCGCCTATCAGGCCGGAGTCTATCAGGCGCTGGTCGAGGGCGGCATCGAACCGGACTGGGTCATAGGCACGTCCATCGGCGCCATCAACGCTGCGCTGATTGCCGGGAACAAGCCCGGCGATCGCCTGCCCAGGCTTCAGGAATTCTGGGACAGCGTCAGCCGCAGCAGTCCATTCGACGAGTTTTTCCGGATGATGGTCCCGAGCAACATCTTTGCCAATATGGGCACGGTGATGCGCGGCATCCCGGGATTCTTTGAACCGAACCCAAGCGCCATGTTTGGAGTGAACCGCGAGGTCGGTGTCGAGAATGCCTCCTATTACACGACGGATCCGCTCAAAAGGACGCTGAACAACCTGGTGGACTTCGACTACCTCAACGGTCGCCACACGCGGCTGACGGTCGGCGCGGTCAACGTCAATACCAGCGAGCTCAAATACTTCGATACGCGCGATATGATCCTGTCCGCGGCGCACATCATGGCGTCGGGCGCCTTGCCGCCCGCTTTTCCGGCGGTCTGCATCGACGGCGAGCCCTATTGGGACGGCGGCATCTATTCAAACACGCCGATCGAGGTGGTGCTCGATGCGCGACCCAGGCGAGACGCGCTGATCTTTGCCGTCAACATGTGGCAGCCCCGCGCCACCGAGCCGAAATCGATCTGGCAGGTCATGGGGCGGCAGAAGGATCTTCAATACGCCAGCCGCGGCCGGAGCCATGTCGCTCGGCAGGAACAACTGCATCGGTTGCGGCATGTCGTGCGCGAAATGGGCAGGCTCGTGCCAGAGGAGCTTCGCGAGGATCCGATGTTCAAGGAACTCGCCTCCTATGGCTGCCCGTCGGTCATGCACCTCGTCCGCCTGCTTTCCCCGCGACTGGACGGTGAGGACCATACTAAGGACATCGACTTCACCCGCTCGGGCATCCGCACCCGCTGGCAGGCAGGATACGAGCATGGGCAGCGCGTCCTCGCCGACAAGCCTTGGGAATGCGAGGTCGACATGCTTCAGGGCATCGTGATCCACGAATCCCAAGAGTGATGCGCTGCGCCGAGCAAGACACGGAGATACCGATGCAGATCATCACCCCCGGCACGCGGTTGATTCCGGAAGCGGTGCTTGCCAACGACGCAGCGCTCTTCCGCACGATCCCGGAGACCCCTTCGCACGCGGACAAGTCACTGCATCGCGTGGTCATTGTGGGCGGCGGCGCCGGCGGCCTGGAACTGGCGACACGCCTTGGCCGCAAGTTCGGCAGCCGGCGGCTTTCCGTCACGCTTGTCGACCGAAACCGCACCCATATCTGGAAACCGCTTTTGCATGAGGTGGCATCCGGTGCCTTGAGCGCGTCGCACGACGCGGTTGAATACATCGCCCATGCCAGCCGCCATGGCTACCGATACCGCATTGGCGAGGTCGTCGGCATCGATCGTGCCAAGCGCCAGGTTTTCGTCGCGCCCAGCTTCGACGATGACGGCCGCCAGGTCATACCGCCACGTGTTCTGGGCTACGACACGCTGGTCATGGCCGTAGGCAGCGTCAGCAGCGATTTCGGCACACCGGGCGCCGCGCGCCACGCCATCTCGCTTGACACCGCCGAGCAGGCCGTCCGGTTCAACAAGCGCATGATCGACGCATGCCTGCGCGCCAACGCCCAATATGAGCAGCTGTCCCCGGGCCAACTCCATTGCGTCATCGTCGGCGCCGGCGCGACCGGTGTCGAACTGGCTGCGGAACTGCACAAGTCGATGCGCGAAATTGCGTCGCACAATCTCGACAATATCGATTTCGAAAGGCTGATCCGCATCACCATCGTCGAAGCAGGGCCCCGGATTCTGCCTGCATTGCCTGAAAAGATGGCGCGCGCAACGGCACGCTTGCTGATCAAGCTGGGCGTCCAGATACGATGCGGGATCCGGGTCACCGAAGTGACCGAAGACGGCATCCGGCTGGGCGACAAGCTTTTCGTGCCTGCTGAATTGGTCGTCTGGGCGGCCGGTATCAAGGCGCCGGAATTCCTGAAGGGCCTTGATGGTCTTGAGACCGACCGCATCAACCGCCTGATCGTAGACGAAACCTTGCGCGCAGTCGGCGACGAAAATGTGTTCGCGATCGGCGACTGCGCGAACTGTCTGCTGCCGGGCGAAGAAAGCGCCTTGCCGCCGCGTGCCCAGACGGCTCATCAGCAGGCAGATCACATGGCCAAGGTGATTGCAGCACGTCTCGCAGGTCATGCCGAGCCGGCGTATCGCTACCGTGACTACGGCTCGCTCGTTTCACTCGCCGACTACGGTGCGTTTGGCAGCCTGATCGGCGGACTGAAGATCGAAGGTCTTGTTGCGAGGCTCGTCTATCGCTCGCTGCACAAGATGCATCTCAAGGCGGTGCACGGGCTCGCCAAGACAACGCTTGCTTCGATCGGCGAGATGATCGTCAGGCGCGCCAGACCGCGGATCAAGCTTCACTGAGGTCGGCGGAGGCGCTGCGATGGAAAAGTATGACGTCGTTATCCTGGGCGGTGGCAATGCCGGCATGGGTGTCACGGTCGCGACGCGTGCCGCCGGACTCTCCGTCGCCATGATCGAGGCTCGTGATCTTGGCGGCACATGCCCCAATCGCGGCTGCACGCCGAAGAAGGTCCTGGTTGCGGCGGCCCACGCGCTCGACGAGATCGGAAGGGCCGGCACCCATGCAATTAAGATCGACCCACCGACGCTCGATTGGCGAGCCTTGATCGAGCGGGAAAAGGACATCATCAGGGAAATTCCATCCCGATTGTCCGGATTGATGGCCAAGCGGGGTGTCGATGTCATCCAAGGCGAGGCCGCATTCATCGCCAGCAATGCCGTCCGCGTCGGCACCCGAGAGATCGAGGCCAAAAACATCGTCATCGCCACCGGTTCGAAGCCGCGCCCGCTGTTGATTCCCGGCGCACAATTCCTGACCACATCCGACGATGTGCTGAGCGATCCTGTGTTGCCTGGCGCCGTGGTGTTCATTGGGGGCGGCGTTATCGCCTTCGAACTGGGCCACGTCTATGCGCGCGCCGGCGTCGAGGTCACCATCCTCGAGGCGCTGCCGCAACTTCTGGGAGGCTTCGATGCGGATGCCGTTGCTCAACTCCGCGGGGAGAGCGAGCGACTGGGAATCGCCATCCACACCAAGGCCTGGGTCAAGAAGATCGAAGCGGCCGACGGGCGACTTCGGGTGAGCTTCGCGAAAGATGGCGTGGAATGCAGCGTCGACGCTGATCGGGCCGTCAATAGCGCGGGACGCGTCGCCAACGTCGAGGGCCTCGATCTTGGGGCGGGTGTCATCGTGCATCGCGAAGGCCGCATTGAGATCGACGAGCATCTGCGCTCGCGTTCCAATCCAGACGTCTATGTCTGCGGCGATGCCGTGTGGAACTCGCCGCAGCTTTCGCCGATAGCGACCTATGAAGGCGGGGTCGTCGGCCGCAATATAGTCGACGGACCGAAGCATCGGCCGGACTACAGTCACATACCCGCGTCGCTCTACAGCATCCCGGCCGTGGCGGCCGTCGGCTTGACCGAGGCCCAGGCGAGGGAGCACGGCTTCATGGTCAACGTCCACCTGAACGACATGCAGGGCTGGCTCTCCGCCAGGACTTACGCGGAGCCGGTCGCATGGTCGAAGATCATCGTCGACGAAACGACAGGCAGGATCCTCGGAGCTCACCTGGTCGGGCATGCCGGCGAAGAGCTGATCCACATTTTTGCGCTCGCAATGAAGCACGGCATCACGACGCGAGACCTGTCTGAGATGGTCTGCGCTTTCCCGACTTTTGCAGCGGATATCAGGAACATGGTGTAACGCTTCGGCCCGGGCCAGCGAAGTAGAGCGGAGGTCTGGCATGCGTCGATGCACGCAGGGCATCAAAACCATGCAGGAAAAACATGGCAATTGCCGAGGGGTTACGGTGGTAGGCTATGCGGGACACGTGAAAGTGCAGACATGGCCGCCGACGACCAGGCAATGACATTCGAGCAGTCCGTCCAGGCAGCCATCGAACTTGATGCGCCTCTCAATGAACGGCTGGCCGTGATTGCCACGGCGGTTCGCCGTCTGAACCCGGAATTCGCCGACGCCGTAGATCGACTTGTGGACCGCCTCGAGAAGCAGGGTGCCGGCACAATGGCGCCAGCTGCGGGCGAAGCCATGCCCGGTTTTCTATTGCCTGATGATGAGGGCAGGCTCGTCAGCCTCGCCGAAATTCTGGCCAAGGGGCCGGCCGTCATCACCTTTCAGCGCGGTCACTGGTGTCCTTACTGCCGCTTGAACGCCATAGGGATTGTCGAGGTTCACCGCGAGATCGCGGAATTGGGCGGACATGTGGTAGCGATCATGCCGGAGCGGCGCAAATTCGCGAAGGCCATGAAGGCTTTGGTCGGCGCACAATTCCCGTTTCTGATCGACATGGACAATGGATATGCGTTGTCGCTCAATCTCGCGATCTGGGTCGGTGCCGAAATGGAGCGGCTCATGGGCCTGGGCATCGACATCCCAAATTATCAGGGCAACAGCAGCTGGTTTATGCCAATTCCAGCCACCTTCATCGTCGGAACGGATGGGATCATCAAGGATCGCTTCGTCGATCCGGACTACCGCCGTCGCATGGACATCGACGAGCTGATCGCGGCGCTCAGGCGGGCTCGCTGACGCCGAAGGAAGACCAGTCCGCCGACCTCAAAAGATTGAGCAGCGTTGTCGCGACAGGCGAGCGATGCCTGCCGGCGACTGCATAAACCGAAACGATCCTCGATACGTCCAGATCGCGAAGTTTGAGCCGGCGTGTGGTCGGGGATCGCGGCGCCGTAAGCGTGACAAAACCCACTCCGGCATTGGCCTCGAGCAGTGCGAGCAGATCCTGGTCCGTCTCGACTTCATGCGCGGTCCGGGGCGTGTATCCCTTGGCGGAAAGACATCGCGCGAGCTCCTCGCTCGTCTCCCAATCGATCCGACTGAGCACAGGTTCCGCGGCGAGCTGCGCCAGCGCGACATCGGCCTCGTTTCGCCGGGCGAGCGGGTGATCCGCATTTACGGCGAGCTCGATTCCTTCCTGGAACAGCGGCCATGTGTCCAGACGATCCCAGGCTTGTCCGAGCGGGCCGGCAATCGCCAGCTCTACTTCACCGCCCTTCAGCGCCTCTATCACAGCTGCCGGCGAGCCACGGTGGATCTTGAGATGCACACCCGGGTAGGCTCGAAAGAGCTCGGTGAACGGCGAAACCAGCAGCGCAATGTTGACGCTGTTGGAAATGGTGACGTTGAGTGGCGCAACGTCACTGCTTTGAACAGCCTTGGCCAATGACTTCGCGGAAGTGGCTGCATCATAGCACTGTTGCAGCAACGGCAGCATGCGGCGGCCGAGTTCCGTAAGGTGCGAGTGCTGACGCTCTCGCCGAAGGAGCTCGCCACCGAGTTCCTCTTCAAGCGTCTTGATCGCGCGCGTAAGAGCCGGCTGAGTGACGTTGCACTCCTCGGCCGCTCTCGTGAAATTCAACGTGTTCGACAGGGCCAGAAAATAGCGGACCTGCTGCATCTCCATGAACTTTCGCCCCCTCAGCGAAATGGTCTATCAGCGATGGCGCATATTGCCAGACTAACCCAATTGATCTGATTGAGCAAAGTGGCGCGCATTGAAGCCCAGGTGTTTGTTTCGAGTCGTGAAACCACCGCCGGGCGGCGCATCGATTTAGTATGAGGAAGCGAGTGACTTGCTCAACCAATCGGCGAATCCCCTGGCTCGTTTGCTCGGCTGGCGCCCGGCAGGAAACAAAGCATGGATGGGTATGGTGGGCAGGGTAACGTCGGGAAGAAGCCGGCGCAGGCGGCCGTCCTGCAATTCTGCATTGAACATCCAGCCCGAACCGAATGCCACGCCAAGCCCGGCCACGACGCATGCCGTGACGCCGGCCGAGCTCGACACCCTGATGCGAGGACTTTCGGGGAGGACAAAGATGGCCTGTGGGTCGACCAGCTCCTGAAATGTCGCGCCGGAACTGTCGGAAGGCCCGAAGATCACCTGGTGCTGTGCCAGATCGGCAGGGCTGCTCGGCTGACCGTGCCGGGCAATATAGTCCGGCGCCGCCACGAGCAGCCGTGGCGTCTGCCCGACTTTGCGGGCCATCATGCTGGAATTGTCGAGCAGCCCAAGCCGTATCGCGACATCGGCACCCTCCTCGGCAAGACTGCGCCGGCGATCGTCCATCATCAACTCGACAGAGAGATCGGGGTGCTCGGCGAGAAGGCTGGGCAGGCGAGGAATGACTGCGCGCACTGCGAAAGTGACCGACAGCTCGACGCGCAAAACCCCGCGTAATTCCTCATTGCCAGCGGCTGTATCTGCAGCCGCCCCGAGATCTGCGAGCAGCGGCCTGATCTGGTCGAGGTAGACCTGCCCCGCCTCGGTCAGTCCGACCTTGCGACTGGTGCGGACGAGAAGGCGGGCGCCGATACGCGCCTCCAGATCGTTAAGAATGCGCGACACCGATGGCTGCGACAGCCCGATCTCGCGTGCAACCCGGGAAAGGTTTCCCCGTTCGGCCACGCGCACGAACACTTCAAGTTCCTGTAATCTGTCGGCCATTCGTTTTCCGGATGATTGCTATGTCTTTTGGCACGCTACCCCTCCTTCTGGAAATAGGCGAGGACATTCCGCCGCAAGCCATGCGGTCAAGATTTGGAGTGTCTCATGTCTCTTCAGGAAAAGCTCGACGCCTTCAAAGCCGACTTTGAAGGTAAGGCCCCCAAGCAGGCGGTCGAGATAATGCATCGCGCGACTGCTGAACTCATTGCGTCGGGTCAGGCCGCCCAAGCCTTGAAGGCAGGCGGCGTTGCCCCGGCGTTCACGTTGTCGGAAGCTGATGGCGGGTCTGTCGCGTCCATCGATCTGCTTAGCCGCGGTCCCTTGGTGCTCAGTTTCTATCGCGGTGTCTGGTGCCCCTATTGCAACATCGAGCTTGGCGCCTTGCAGGAAGCTTGGCCGGCAATCCAGGCGACGGGCGCCCAACTGGTTTCCATCTCGCCGCAGTCGCTGGCGAACGGCCGCAAGGCCAAGCGCGACCACAAGATAGATTTTCCGATGCTGAGCGACCCCGACGGCAAGGTCGCCGATGCTTTCGGCCTGCGGTTTCGCCTGCCGGATGACTTGATCGAGCTCTATCGGAACTTCGGCGTCGATCTGCCGACGATCAACGAAGACCCGTCCTGGAAATTGCCGATGCCGGCTCGTTTCGTGGTCGGACAGGACGGCATCATCGCCTACGCCGAAGTCAGTCCGGACTACACGCGCAGACCTGACCCCGCCGACCTTTTACCAGTGCTCAAGCAACTGCAGGGCTCCATCGCGGCGTGAACCGATGGATATGGACCACGTGGCAGTCACCAACATTACCGCAGCCAGCGCCGGACGGCGCTGGCCTATGCTGATCGTGATTTCCATCGGCGCCTTCTTGCCGATGACGACATGGTTTTCTGCAACTGCGATCGCTCCGCAGCTGACTCAGCTATGGGGCATTTCTCCCGCGCAGGGCGCATGGCTAACCGGCGCCGTGCAGATCGGTTTTGCCATCGGCGCATTGGCCTCCAGCATAGCCGGCCTTCCGGATGTGTTTTCGCTTCGCAAGGTGATCGGCGGCAGTGCCTTGATGGCGGCCGCCGCCAACCTCTGCCTGTTGTTCGCACCCTCAGTCGACTTGCTGATGGTCGCCCGCTTTGTCACCGGCTTGGCCTTGGCCGGCGTATATCCACCGGCGGTGAAACTGATGTCGACCTGGTTCAGTCGAGGACGGGGAACGGCGCTTGGCGTCCTCCTCGGAGCGCTGACGCTTGGTTCTGCGTTTCCTCATCTGGTGTCTGCACAAGCTGCCGAATTGGCCTGCCAGGACGTCATCATCACGACCTCACTTGCCGCATTTGTGGGTGGGCTGTTGATCTTTTGGCTAGGCGAAGAGGGGCCTCATCCTTTCGCGAGATCGGCATTCGACCTTCGCCACATCAAAACGCTGGTTCGCAATCGCGCGCTCATGCTCGCCAATCTTGGCTATCTCGGCCACATGTGGGAACTCTACGCCATGTGGGGCTGGATATTGGCCTACATCCGGGCGGGCAGCCCCGGCCTGGGCATTGATGGTCCGGGCGCTGCCTCCTTGCTGGCTTTCTTTATCGTGGCATCGGGTGGGATCGGCTCGATTGCCGGTGGCATCGTGGCGGATCGCATCGGCCGCACCGCTACGGCGGCTGCGATGATGGCGGTGTCCGGCCTCTGCGCACTGACCATAGGCTTGACCTTTGCCGGTCCGCTCTGGTTATTCACCATGGTCGCCATCCTTTGGGGAGCGACCGTCATCGGGGATTCCGCCCAATTCTCGGCCATGGCAACCGAATTAAGCGATCAACGCTACGTGGGCACGGCGCTTTCCCTGCAACTGAGCGTCGGCATCGCACTCACTTTTTGCTCCATCCATCTGGTGTCATTCATGGCGGAGACTGTAGGTTGGCGCTGGAGCTTCCTAGTCCTGGCGCCTGGCCCGCTGCTTGGTGTTGTCGCAATGGCAGCGCTTCGGCGGATGCCAGCTGCGCGACTGATTGCGCATGGGCTGATGTAGAGGTCCGGCTCTGTCTTTCCGGCTCATTTTGCTGGTCGTCACAACGTTACAAAACATACAGTAAGTTATTGAATTATATAATATAATTCAGAGTTCAATCCTCTCTCGCAGCACCAGCTTCCTGAAACGCCGAATTGGGCCTGTACGGCGATCGCGCCGGCTCAGTTGGCAACATGCGACAGCCGCAGGCCGGCTTCGTCCGGGGCCTCGGCCATGCCTTCCTCCGCGAAGCGGAACATGTCCTCGAAATCCAGCTCATGTTCGAAGACGACGCCGCCGACGCTGATCGCGAGCACGTCCTTGTCGCCTTTTGGCGCGAAATAGATTTCGCCGACCGCGCCGCGAACGCGCTCGCCGATGTCCTTGGCGTCCTGTTCGCTCGCGCCCGGAAGGAAGACCCCGAACATCGAGGTCCCGAGCCGGCCGATCAGGTCGTCCTTGCGCACCGACGATCGGATGGCCGATGCGATCAGCCGCAGGGCCTCGTCGCCCCATTCGAGACCGAAACGCAAGTTGATCGACGCCAGGTGCTCAGGATGGACGACCAGAAAGGCGCCGGAGCGCGGACCGGCCGGTCTGGCTGCCCTCCTGTCGACCATCGACGTGAACACTTTGCCGTTCAGGCAGCCGGTCAGCTGGTCATAGGTGCCGGATTTGGTGAGCTCCTGCCGGTAGCGGCGGATCTCGATCTGTTGCCAGCCGAGCAGCGCGAACAGCGGCAGGCCGATGGCGATAGGCACGGCGATTGCCGTAACGGCCCCGCGGGCGAACGGCGTCAGGCTGTCGCTGAACATCAGCAGGTAGTTCAACCCGAGCGAAAGGCCGACGCAGCCGGCGGTGCCAAGCACGGCCAGCCAGAAAACCTGCTTCCATGTCCGAAACGGCGCGGTCGGCGTTCTCGTGGTCACGGGCCAATCTCCTATTCGACGCATCGGCTTACAGGAGGTCCGTTACGATTTCGGTGTCAGGCAAGCGTACAATTTGATGCAAAGTCGGCATCTTCTCCATGCGACGCGCGGAATCCGGCACGCGCCAGCGGCTTCCACGTTTGACCTGCCCAGCCGTTGGCGCAGTTCACGATTTTAGAATCGCCGAACCGCGCTGACCATTCTGCTTTCACGCAATCCCGGGGCGGAATCGACCACGGGCTTTCCCGCGGTTGCGTTATTGCGGTGGGCCGAAAATGCCCATCCTGGCGTCTCTCGCCACAGCTTCGGCCCTGCCGTAGATGCCGGTCGGAGCGGCCGTCGCCCAGCCGTTGGAAACCAGCCAGGCGCCGACATCCTGCTTGCCGAGCGCGCAGGGCGCGGCGATGGCGAAGCGGTCGGCATCCGGAGGCAGGAAGCATTTCAGCGCCCGGCCGCGCAGCCAGGCGTTGAAGGCGGCCCGCGCCCGCTGGCCGCAGGGCCAGGCGGTGTTGTCGAACGTG
>RXJA01000071.1 GCA_003963455.1 Hyphomicrobiales bacterium | reverse complement strand
AGGGGGGCTTTCGGCTATTGAGGCGCAACCTGAAACAGGGACCGCCCCCAGCCCTATGACGCTTCTCGACTCGGTCAAGAATACGTTCGTTCCGATCCATCGCGAAGGCTATCCCTTCATCGCCGCCTTCGCCGCGGCAACGCTGTTTCTCGGCTATTTCTCCTCGATCCTGTTCTGGATCGGGCTGATCCTCACCGCATGGTGCGTCTATTTCTACCGCGATCCCGAGCGCGTCACGCCGGTCGACGACCGGCTGGTGGTGAGCCCGGCCGACGGCGTGATCTCGGCGGTGGGGCCGGCCGTGCCGCCGAGCGAGCTTGGCCTGGGCTCGGGCGAGATGACCCGTATCTCGGTGTTCATGAACGTGTTTTCCTGCCACATCAACCGCGCTCCTGTGCGCGGCCGGATCACGCGCATCGAGCACAAGCCCGGAAAATTCCTCAATGCCGAGCTCGACAAGGCGAGCGCCGAGAACGAGCGCAACGGACTGGTCATCGACAGCCCGAACGGCACGATCGCTGCCGTCCAGATCGCCGGCTTTGTGGCGCGCCGCATCGTTTGCTGGGCCGATGCCGGCGGTTCGATCGCGATCGGCGAGCGCTTCGGCCTGATCCGCTTCGGCTCGCGCGTCGACGTCTTCCTGCCGTCGGGCGCCGTGCCGCGCGTCGCCGTCGGCCAGACGGCGGTGGGCGGCGAGACCGTGCTCGCCGAATTCGGCGGCAACGCGGTGACGCCATTGGTCAGGATTTCCTGAGCATTGGGCGCGCCGTTCAAAAAATTCGAGGCTCATGCCAGCGGCGGTCCGCGCATCCGCGAGATCCCGATGCGCATGGTGCTGCCCAACCTGGTCACCGTGCTTGCCATCTGCGCCGGCCTTTCCGGCATCCGCTTCGCCTTCGAGAACCGTTTCGAGATCGCGGTGGTCATGGTGCTGCTCGCGGCCTTCCTCGACGGCATCGACGGGCGGCTGGCGCGCATGCTGAAGGCCACCTCGAAATTCGGCGCGCAGATGGATTCGCTGGCCGACATCGTCAATTTCGGCGTGGCGCCGGCGCTGGTGCTCTATGCCTTCCTGCTCGACCGCGCCGGCTCGCCGGGCTGGATCGCGGCACTTTTGTTCACCATCGCCTGCGGCATGCGGCTTGCCCGCTTCAACGTGCTTGCCGAAGACCACGACCAGCCGGCCTGGCAGACCGAATATTTCGTCGGCGTGCCGGCCCCGGCGGGCGCGGTGCTGGTCATGCTGCCTCTCTATCTCTATTTCCTGCGGCTCGGGCTGGAGCCGTCCCGGCCGGCCGCCTTCGTCGCCACCGGCTTCACCGTGCTGGTCGCGTTTCTGCTGGTAAGCCGCCTGCCGGTCTATTCGGGCAAAAGCGTCAAGGTGCCGGGCGACAGGGTGCTGCCGGTCATCCTCGGCGTGGTGCTCTACATCCTGCTCTTGATGACCTATCCCTGGTACACGCTGACCGCCTCGGTCGCGGGCTATCTTTTGTTCCTGCCGTTCTCGGTGCGCGCTTATTCGAAGCGGGCAAGGCTAGAGGGCGAGAAGGTGCCGCCTTCCGATATCGGGTAGCGTGTGATCTCCCTCGGGACTACGCCGCCGCGCTCAGTCCCAGCCTGTCGATCGCCAGCTTGCGGGCCGAGACGTAATCCGTCTTGCCCGAGCCCAGCACCGGGATTTCTTCCACCTTGATGATGTCGTGCGGCACCATCAATTCGGCCGCGCCCGCCTTCTTGCCGAACTGGCGCAGCTCCTCGGGATTGGCGTCGTCGGCGGTGGTGACCAGCACGATCCGCTCGCCGCGCCGTTTGTCTGGCACGGCCACCGCCGCGTGGCGCTCTTCCGGCCACAGCGACTGCACCAGCATCTCGACGGCGCCCAGCGACACCATCTCGCCGGCGATCTTGGCGAAGCGCTTTGCCCTCCCGCGAATGGTGATGAAGCCCTCGCGGTCGATCGAGACGATGTCGCCGGTGTCGTGCCAGCCTTCCAGCGGCTGCAATTCGCCGGGGCGGTCGGAGCTGATGTAGCCCATCATCATGTTAGGTCCGTCGAGCCACAGCCGGCCGCCCTCGGTGATGCCTTCGACAGGCTCTAGCTTCATGCGGATGGCCGGCAGCGGTCGCCCGACCGTGCCGTCGCGGCCATGGATGGCCGTGTTCACCGCCACCACGGGCGCGGCCTCCGTCAGGCCGTAGCCTTCGACGATCGAGGCCTGGAAGCGGTCGCGGTAGGTGCGCCGCGTCTCCGGTTTCACTGCCTCGGCGCCGGCCACGACGAAGCGCAGGCTGGAGAAGTCGCCGTCCTTGGCGGTGCGGGCATGATTGGCGAGGAAGGTGTCGGTGCCGAACATGACGGTCGGCTTCACCTTGCGGGCGATCTCGGGAATGATCTTGTAGTGCAGCGGCGAGGGGTAGAGGAACAGCTTGATGCCGAGCACCAGCGGCAGGATGGTGCCGCCGGTCAGCCCGAAGGAATGGAAAGCCGGCAGCACGTTGAGCAGGGTGTCGGCCGGCGAGACCGAGACGCGCGCCTCGGCCTGCATGATGTTGGCAAGCAGGTTGCGGTTCGACAGCACCACCGCCTTCGGCATGCCTTCCGAGCCGGAGGTGAACAGGATCACCGCCGGTCTGCCCGCCTGCTGGCGCTGCAGCGGGAGGCGCCACAAAAGCGCGGCGGCGAGCTTGTCCAGGGCCGTCACGCCGGCGCGCACGTCCTCCAGCCACAGCATCCTGGCCCCGCCCGCCTCGACCGCGGCGACGATGTCGTCGATGCCGGCCTTCTCGATGAAGGAGCGGGAGGACACCACGGTGCGGATGACGGCGGTGCGGATCGCCGCGGTCACGCTCGCCGGGCCGGCGGTGTAATTGATCATCGCCGCCACGCGCCCTGCCGAGATCAGGCCGACAAAGGTGAGCGCCATGCCGTTGGCGTTGGGCAAGAGCACGCCGACCGCCTCTTCAGGCGCCGTCACCGCCTCGAAACGGCGGCCGAGCGCGCGTGCGCCGATGAACAGCTTGCGATAGGAAAGCGAGCCCGAGATCACGTCCTCGATGATCGGACGCGAAGGGCCGATGCGGTCGGCGGCGTCGCGCATGGCGAGGAACAGGCCGCGATCGAGATTGGTGCCGTAGAGCCGCGCCTCGGCGAAACGGTCGAACAGCGCGTTGGTGTTCGAGGCCATGTCGGGATTGCGCGCCACCAGCTCGGCGATGGTCATCGGCTCCAGCACGCTCACCGAAAGCCGCGGGAACCAGTGCCTGGGCGCTTTCTCCTTCGGCGTCAGCGACACCGGCAGGTCGCGCGTGCCGGCAACGAAGATCGGCACGATGCGGGCGTCGGCCTGCATGGCGATGCGGGTGATGGCGCGAAACAGCCGGAAGGATTTGACGTCCGGCTCGACATTGTCGGGCAAATACACGGCAAGCCGCCCCTTGCCCTTCAGCACACGCACCAGCCGGCGGCTGACGAAGACATGCTCGGCGTTGAAGGCAATCGTGCGCGCAAGCTCGCGCCATGGCTCCAGCCAGGGCGAGCGCGCCGAAGCGTCGTCCAGTATATGCAGCGTGTCGTCGGGAAGCAGAGATAGCATCAGCGCCGGCTCGATGCGCGATTGGTAAGAGATCACATAGATGACCGGCGTCTTGGCGCTGCGGGCGATGCGGATGCGGTTGTCGGCAATCCGGTAGGCGAGCTTGAACGGCGCGTAGAGCAGCGCCTGGGTGAAGCGCAGGTCGAGCCGGAACCTTTCGATCGTCGCGATCACCAGCCAGGCAAAGACAAGGCCAGCCAGCAGCGCCAGGGTCAGGATCATGCCGCTCTCTCCCAGCTCTCTCCTCGGCGCGGCTCTTGAGCGGCCGCTTCGAAGGCAGAGGGTAGCGGAAGTGGGAGGAAGGTCAATGCGGAGGAGGGCGCGGCATTGCCTTCTCCCACAAGGCGAGGCGCGCCCCTATGCCGCCTTCAATCTCCCGCTGATGAACCGGAACTCCTGGCTCTTGCCGCCATAGCCATAGGCCGCCGCCGGCACCTCATGCACGAAGGCATAACTTTCCTCATGCACGCCACCAAGAAGTCGGCCGAAGGCTTCGAAGATCGCCTTGAGGTAGGCCTCAAGCTCCAGCTTGGTGTTGGTGCCGTCGACGACCTTGATGTCCAGCCAGAACGTATTGGCGCCATGCTCGGCCAGTGACTTGCCGCCGGCGAACCAGTGCCGCGGGTCGATGTAGTTGACCGCGACCGCGGTGATCGTCGGGTCCTTGCGTAGCTCCGTGGCGGTGATCTCGGTGATGTCCTTGGCAATGGCTGCGGACAGCTTGGCGTCCGGCTTGCCGGTGACACTGACGTTGATGATCGGCATTTTTTCTCTCCATCGGTTGGCGTCTCGGCCCTTCAATGGGAGGACAATGCCATCATCGTAACATCAACAAAATCGAATTGTTTTTGATAAAAGGTTCGATAGTGTCGAAGTATGGAAACGCTAGACCCCGACCTGCTCAAAACCTTCCTTGCTTTCGTCGATGGCGGCTCGCTTGCAAAAGCTGCATCGGCTGTCGGTCGCACCCCGTCGGCGGTGACGGCGCAGATGCAGCGGCTGGAAGAGATCGTCGGCGAGCCGCTGCTAGTCCCGCAGGGCAGGGGGCGCGGGCTGACGCCGGCCGGCGAGGATCTTGTCGGCCATGCCCGGCGCATCCTTGCCGTCCACACCGAGGCGTGGCTGGCGCTGAAAGGCGCGCGGGCCGGCGGCCGCATCGCCATCGGCACGACGCAGGATTTTGCCGACCACGGCCTGCCGGATCTTCTAAGGGCCTTCGCCGTCAGCCATCCACGCGTCAGGATCGAGCTGCGTGTCGGCCGTTCCCTGGAACTCGGCTCGGCGCTCCAGGCGGGCCAGCTCGACCTCGCGATAGTCATGCGCCATGCCCCGTCGCCGGATGAAACGGCAGTGATCAGCGAACCGATGCTGTGGCTCTGCTCGGAAAAGGGACTGGCGACGCGGCCCGAATCCGTGCCGCTGGCGCTGCTCGACCCTTACTGCGGCTTCCGCGAGGCCGCGCTCAATGCGCTCGATGCCGCCGGCCGCCGCTATCGCATCGCCGCGAGCAGCGCCAGCCTTGCCGGCCTGCGCGCCGCGGTCAATGCCGGTATCGCGCTGACGCCGCGCACCCGGCGTTTTGCTCATTCCGGCATTGCGGAAGCGCCATTTGGGCTCGACCTGCCGTCACTGCCCGTGGCCGACTTCGCCGTCCGGCTCGGCCGCCAGGCTCCCAGCACGGCACGGGATCTGGCGGAGTTGCTCGGCGACGGCCTGGCCTTGCCTGCGTGAGGAAAAGAAAAAGCCGACCTTTTTGCGGGTCGGCTTCTAGTCGGACGGGTCGAGGGGTTTGGGGGGACTTGGGGGGGTGACCCGTCGGCACAATAATGCCTGAGGCGGACATTGGTTCCGCGACAGGCGAAATAATTTATGAACCGACTGATTTCGTCTTCAGCCAGTCTCGTCCGGCATGGGCGAAGACCGCGCAAAGCACGATGGCGCCGCCGATAATGCTGGCCAAGGGCGGGGCTTCGCCGAGGAAGACCAGGGCGAACAGGATCGCGAACGGCACTTCAGCGGAACCCAGCAGCCCGGCTTCCGCGGACGGGATCAGCCGCGAACCTTCGGTCCACAGGATCGAAGCCAGCGCGAAGGAGCAGCCGAAGGCGGCAAGCAGCACCATGTCGCGCGTCGAGACGGCCAGCGGATCGGTGACGAACCAGCCGAGCACGAAGAGCAGGAAGGCCGAGACCGCGCCGGCCCAGACGACGGGCGAGTCGCGGAAAGCGCGCACCATGATCATGTAGAGCGCGCTGCCGGCGGTCATCAGCAGCGCCAGGGCGTCGCCGAACAGATGGCCGCTGCCCAGGCCGGCACTCACCATGATGGCGACGCCGCACAGCGAGACACAAGCCGCAACCATCGTCTGCAGCCGGAATTTCTCCCGCACCAGAAGGAAGGCAAGCAGCGCCGCGATGAAGGGCGATGTCGCGTAGATCACCGCGACATTGGCGACATAGGTGTGTTTGAAGGCCGAGATGAAGGCGATGCTGGCGGCGGCGCCCTCCAGCACCAGCAGCCAGCCGCGCCAGCCCAGTCTCAGGCTTTCGTTCCCGCCCGAGCACCGGCGGCGCCACAGCACATAGAACGTGATCAGGATCGAGCCGAAAAAACCGCGCCAGCAGGTGATGGTTAGCGGGTCGGCATGGATAGACTTGGTCAGCACGCCGGTGAGCGCGAAGGCGATGGCCGAAGCGGACACCAGGATGATGCCGAGCGTTCGCTCGGCCGCCACGTCGGCGGCGGGCGCGAGCTTTTTTGGCATGTCCAGCGTATCCGTCATGGCGTCAGCCTACCCGGTCGCTGCTGACAGCTCTCTGTCATCAGGCCTGCTCCCGCTTGCGGAAATGCTCGTTGCCGACGATCAGCAGGCCGGCGCCGATGATCAGCGCCGCGCCCATGAACACTTCGGCGCGCGGCACGTCGCCCCAGATTGCGAAACCCAGCGCGAAAGCCCAGACCAGCGAAGTGTATTCGAACGGCGCCACGATCGACACCGGCGCGCGTTTCATGCCTTCGAACAGCAAGTATTGCGCCACGCCGCCGAGCCCGCCAACGCTGATGAGCAGCAGGAACTGCGGCCCGTCGGGCATGCGCCACCACATCAGCGCCGGCAGGGCCGAAAAGAGCAGGAAATAGAAGTTGTTGAGCACGAGCTGGATCATGGTGCGCTCCTGCAGCGCCGTCTTGCGCAGAAGCACCACGGCGATGCCCCAAAGCACGGCCGCCGCCAGCACCAGAAGCACCGGCACGGAGAGGCCGAGCCGCGTCGGATCGCAGGCGATGAAGACGCCGACGAAACCGATGAAAACCGCCAGCCAACGCAGCAGCGGCACCTTCTCGCCCAGGATCAGCACCGAAAGCACGGTGACGATGATGGGTGCCGCGTAATAGATGGTGGTGAGCTCGGCGAGCTGCAGCGAGCGCGCGGCGTTGTAGTAGCAAAGCCAGGCGGCCAGCGTGAAGGCGCTGCGCACCAGCATCGGCTTGACGATGGACGAGCGCGCGGTGTCCGCAAACAGCCGCTTGCCGCCGATCGCGCCACAGGCGACGAGCACGGTGATCGAGCGGAAGAACATGATCTGCCACACCGTCATGCCAGCGACCAGGAGCTTGATCGAGGCATCCTGCGCCGAAAACAGGAAATAGGCGGCAGCCGTGATGAGGATGCCGGCCAGCACCTTTTCGCGGCTTTCGAGGACGACGACATCGGCCATGAGGTTCAGTGCGGTTTGCGTGGAAAGCGGCTCCGCCCCAGTCGGAGCCGCGTCCGCAGCTATACGAGTGAAAACAGGCGCTGCGCTGTTCCAGCGCGGCGCTTGCGTTGGCGCAGGCTTCCGCGCCCGACCGTTCGGGGCCTACTGCGTCGCTCCGTAAAGCTCCGATGCCGCGTCCTTCAGCGCGCGCCTTCCGTCCGGCCGCAGATACATCATGTGGCCTCCCTCGATGACGTCGAGCCGGATCGGCTTGGCGTCGGCGAGCGAAGGGACCTGGTTCACCAGGTAGCGTGAGGCGAGATAGGGCGTGACGAGGTCGGTATAGCCGTTGACGATGACGACGCTCAGCGCAGGGTTGAGCGAGCGCGCCCGCTGCAGGTCGTTCATCACGCCGGCATAGCCCTGGCCCGATGTGCCGTAATCCCAGTTGCGGCTGATCTCGCCGTTGAGCAGCCGGTAGCTGACATCGGTGCGGTAGTTCAATTCGTCGCGGGCATAGGCGACGAAGGCGGAGGTCAGCACCGGAACGCTGCGGTCGAGCACCGGGTCGGGGCCGGCGTCATGCGCGCTTTGCGGCGCGATGTCGGCGGTGCCGATGGTGGCGTCATAGGGGCTGAGCACCTTGCCGGTGGCGCGCTGGAATTCCTTGGCGAAAAGCCCGGTGGGGATGCGGGCGAAATTGCGCTGGACAAGATCGAGCGGCAGGCCGGTGATTTCCGAAACGCGTCCGCTGGCGAGCTTGCCGCCTTGTTCCAGCCCGCTGTTCAACGCCGTCAGGTAATCGCCGAGCGCGTAATGCTCGACCTCGGCCAGCCTGTCGCGCAACGCGTCGCCGGTCACGCCGTCGCCCTTCAGTCGCGTCGCCGCAAGCGAAGGGAGTTCGAGCGCCCAGTGCAACTGGTCGAACTGGTCTGGGCGCACCAGCATGAATTCCAGCGCCGGCGAGATCAGCACGACGCCGCTGGGACTTAAGCCCACATCTTCCTGCAGGGTGCGGGCGAGCAGCGCGGCGCGAAAACCGCCATAGCTTTCGCCGGCGAGGAACAGCGGCGATCCGGTGCGGCCATTCTGCGCCAGGTAAAGGCGGATGAAGGCGCCGACCGAGCTGGCGTCCGCGTCGACGCTCCAGAACTCCTTCGGCTCGTGCCCCGGCGCCTCGCGGCTGTAGCCCGTGCCGACCGGATCGACGAAGACGAGATCGGTCATGTCGAGCCAGCTGTCGGGGTTGTCGATGAGCTTTTGCGGCGGCCGCAGGAACTCGCCGTCGGCCGCGGTCTCGACGATGCGCGGGCCGATCGCGCCGAGATGCAGATAGGCCGACGCCGCGCCCGGTCCGCCGTTGAAGACGAAGGTGATCGGCCGATCCTTCGCCGGGGTGGGCGACTGCCGCGTGTAGGCGACGTAGAAGATCTCGGCCGTGACCTCGCCCTTGGCCGACAGCAGCGACAGCGTGCCGGCCTTGGCCTGGTAATCCAGCTTGCGCCCGCCAAGCGTGATCGAATGCTCGGTCACCTGCGGTGCCGGCAACAGCGACAGCACACCGCCGGCCGGGGCCGGGCGCTCGGACGTCTCGGCGGTGAAGGCTGGCTGGGCGAAAGCGGCGAGTGCCAGGAAAGCGAGGGAGATGAACTTGGATCGCATGAAGGCTCCGCGCGGAATGACATCGCAAAGGTATGGCCGGAATGAAGGAAGTCAAAGAAACTATTAGCAAACGTCGAGTTCCTTCGCGCCCCCCTATGGCCTGCCAGCCATCTCCCCCACGAGGGGGGAGATCAGACGTCGCGTCGACCTTCGCCAATCTCAGACTTTGCAGAAAGGGCGCCGCCGGCGAAGCTGCCAATCTCCCCCCAAGTGGGGGAGATGTCCGGCAGGACAGAGGGGGCGCTGTCCCGCCGGCATATCAGTGCTATCAAGCTCGGAGACTTATCGAAGAGGACCGCACAATGGACTCCACCGCACTCAAGGCCATGCAGGCTCCCTTGAAGGAGGCCTATCGCGACGATGCGGCCAAGGCGCTGATCACGCTGAGAGCCCGCGGTACGCTCGACGACCAGTCGATCGCCTGCAAGGTGGACACGGGCAGGGCGCTCGCGGTTGCCGGACTTCATCCCGCCACCGGCGGCTCGGGCCTCGAACTGTGCTCGGGCGACATGCTGCTGGAGGCGCTGGTCGCTTGCGCCGGCGTGACGCTGAAAGCGGTGGCGACCGCCCTGGAGTTCAAGCTCGGCAACGCCACCGTCGAGGCCGAGGGCGACCTCGATTTTCGCGGCACGCTCGGCGTCGCCCGCGACGCGCCGGTCGGCTTTCGCGAAATCAGGCTGAAATTCGATCTCGACACCGACGAGCCGCAGGAGCGCATCGATTCGCTGATGAAGCTCACCGAGCGCTACTGCGTGGTGTTCCAGACGATCAACAACAAGCCGGCGCTGAGTGTGAGCGCACAGCGCTGAGCGTCGCTACTGCGCCGACGGCGTCTCCGCATCCCCTTCATCCGTGAAGGGCGAGGCGCTCGGCACGCATTGCACGGCCCAGCCCTGCGGCGTCGGCTGCTTCTGGTATTCGGTGATGGCGTTGGTGCACTGTTCGCGGGTGTCGAAGGTGCTGGGCAGCACCACCATGCCGCCTTGCGGGCCGGCGATCACCAGATACCAGACCAACGCTACGCTGGGAGCAGCCATGGGAATTCCTCGCTTTGCTCGAATGTGGGAGTCGGACCGATCCTAGCAACTCCCTTGGAGCGGCGAAAGCGGGGCGGTGGCACACGCTTCCACCGCCCCGTTCACAGACCCGTGATAGAGTGGTCAGGGCTTGGGCTTACTCGACCGCGAAGCAGTAGAACAGGCCGTCGCCGCCGGTGCCCTTGAGCGCCTCCTGGCTGCAGCCGCCGCGTGAGGTATGCGAGGAATTCCAGGACTTCGCCGCAGCCGAATCGTCGAGCCCGGTGCGATCGTGATGCCCCATCATGGCAGCGCCCTCGGCGCCGCTCATCGTCCAGTCGCCGCAGGTCTGGTCGGCGATCCTGGTGCCGTCGGGCTTGGAGCCGGTCAGCATGTCGTGCCGGTTCGGCTTGTCGCCGCGGCCGTTGATCACCTCGCCCTTTTCGGTCAGCGCCGTTTGCTTGGTGATGCCGTTGGCGTCGCTATGCAACGAGGCGAGATTGTCGGCGATCTTCTCGCCCTTGGCGTTGAACCAGGGCCCCTTGCCGATGCGGTCGCGCGCGTCTTCGGTGCTGGAGGAAAGATAGGCATGCCAGGTCTTGCCGGTGACGCCGGCCGCTTCCGCCAGCGAGGCGCAATGGGCGTCGGCGCCTTTCAGGCCGCCGAGATCGGCGCCCTTGCCGGAGCCGACGCTGGTGACGAAGAAGCTCATTTTTGCGTCCTGCGACAGCGCCGCGCCTGCCGTTATGGCAAGTCCTGCCACGGCTGCTGCGGCGACGACGAGAAGAAGTCTGCGCATGTCGATCCTCCGGTTTTCGAATGTCCTACATTCGAAGAACGTTGCCGGAGGCCTGTTTAATCCGCCTCGAACCCAGGTTTGTCGGGTCTATTCCGGCTGCCGGTAGGCGACGAAGCGGATGTGCTTGGCCTGGAAGATCAGGCCCGTCTCCTTCAACGCCGGACTGGTCAGCGGCAAGATGCGCCTGGCGATCTCGGACGGATGCGGCAGCGTCTCCGGATCCTCGCCGGGCATCGCCTGCGCGCGCATCGCCGTGCGTGTGGCGCCGGGGTCGGCGGCATTGACCCGCAGCGGCAGGCTTTCGGTCTCATGCGCCCAGGAGCGCATCATCGTCTCGACCGCCGCCTTGGAGGCTGCGTAGGGCGCCCAGAAGGCGCGCGCCGAATGCGCCGCGTTGGACGACATGATGATGGCGCGGCCGGCATCGGAGAGCCTCAGCAGCGGGTCGACCGAGCGGATCAGCCGCCAGGTCGAGGTGACGTTGATGTTCATCACCTTCTCGAATGTCTTGGCCTCGACATGGCCGATCGGCGAGATCACACCAAGCACCCCGGCATTGGCAACCAGGATGTCGAGCTTGCCCCAGCGCTCATGGATCGCGCCGCCCAGCCGGTCGATGCCGGCCATGTCGGTGAGGTCGAGTGGCACCAGTGTCGCTTGTCCGCGGCCATCGGCTTTGATCTGGTCGTCCAGTTCTTCCAGCCCGCCGACCGTGCGCGCCACCGCGATCACATGCGCCCCGGCCGCCGCCAGTTCCCTGGCGATGAAATAGCCGATGCCGCGCGAGGCGCCGGTTACGACCGCCACGCGGCCGGAAAGGTCGAGGGTCATGCGAGAATGTCCGTGAACTAAAGCAATTCCAGGAAAAGTGTTCTACGGTTTTCCGTCCGGAATTGCGTCAAAACAAATATTACGACCCGCTGTTCGCCAGCAGCGACAGCGTGCGCACATTGTCGTGGCCTTCGAAGTCGAGCAGGCGGGTCGGGTACTGGCCGGTGAAGCATGCGTCGCAGAATTGCGGCTGCTCGTTGTCGCGACCGGCTTCCCCGACCGCGCGATAGAGCCCGTCGATCGACAGGAACCCGAGCGAATCGACGCGGATAAACTCGGCCATCTCCTCGATCGACATGCGTGAGGCGAGCAGCTTCGACTTCTCCGGCGTGTCGACGCCGTAGAAGCATGACGCGCTCGTCGGCGGCGAAGCGATGCGCATATGCACTTCTCTCGCGCCGGCATCGCGCACCATCTGCACGATCTTCTGGCTGGTGGTTCCGCGCACGATCGAATCGTCGACCAGCACCACGCGCTTGCCCTCGATCATGCGGCGGTTGGCGTTGTGCTTGAGCTTCACGCCCATGTGGCGGATCGAATCGCCCGGCTGGATGAAGGTGCGCCCGACATAGTGATTGCGGATGATGCCGAGCTCGAAGGGAATGCCGGCGGCCTGGGAGAAGCCGATCGCGGCCGGCGTGCCGGAATCCGGAACAGGCACCACGATGTCGGCTTCGACCGGGTTCTCCTGCGCCAGTTCGGCGCCGATGCGCTTGCGCACCTCGTAGACGTTGCGGCCCTCGACCGAGGAATCCGGCCGCGCGAAATAGACATATTCGAAGATGCAGAAGCGGGTCTTCTGCGGCTCGAACGGGAACAGGCTCTCGATGCCCTTGGAGGTGACGACCACCATCTCGCCGGGCTTGATGTCGCGCACGAAACGGGCGCCGATGATGTCGAGCGCGCAGGTCTCGGAAGCGAGGATCCAGGCGCCGTCGAGGTCGCCCAGTACCAGCGGGCGGATGCCGAGCGGGTCGCGGCAGCCGATCATCTTCTTGGCCGTCATCGCCACCAGCGAGAAAGCGCCCTCGACCTGCCGCACCGCGTCGATGAAGCGCGAGTTGAGATCGCGCTCCTTGCTGGTCGCGACCAGATGCAGGATGGTCTCGGTATCGGAGGTCGACGAGAAGATCGCGCCCTGCTTCTGCAGCGCCCGCTGAACGGTCATGGCGTTGGTGAGGTTACCGTTGTGGGCAACGGCGAAGCCGCCATCGGCGAGTTCGGCGAAAAACGGCTGGATGTTGCGCAGGCCGGCTCCGCCCGTCGTGGCGTAGCGCGTGTGGCCGATGGCGCGATTGCCCTGCAGGCTGTCGATGACGCGCTGCTTGGTGAAGGTGTCGCCGATCAGGCCGACATGGCGTTCGACATGGAACTGCGTACCGTCATAGGAGACGATGCCGGCGGCTTCCTGGCCGCGATGCTGCAAGGCATGAAGGCCGAGTGTGACGATGGCTGCCGCGTCCTGCCGGCCGAAGATGCCGAACACGCCGCATTCGTCGTGGAAATGGTCGTCGGCCTCGGCGGAAAGGACATTGCCTGCATCTGCCGTTGAGTCTGCCATCTGGTGCTCAAGCTCCGCTAAAGCTGCCATATAGGGCTATCGTTCGCGGAACGCAACGCGCACCGTCAGGCATTCACAAAATGCAGGGACAAGCCGTGTCGGCTTGCCCGCGATCAGTTTGCCGGCGCTGGAGCAGGAGCTGGGGCGGCGGGCGCCGGAGCCGGCTCGTTGTCGGCAGGCGCATCGCCCTCGCTGTCGTCGGGCGCCGGCGCATTGTCGTCGCCTGCCGGCGGCTCGGCCGCAGGCTGGTCGGTGGTGGCCGGCGCGCCGGCCTGCGGCGTGCCCTTATGCGTGTATTTGTTGACCAGTTCCTCGGTGTTTTCCGGCAACAGGCTTTCGAGCTTGGCGCCGATCGTCTCGAGCAACGGCCGCGACTTGGCGTTGGCGACCCAGGCAGGCGCCTTGGCGCCGGCCAGCCAGTTGAAGAACAGCAGCGCCACCGCGACCACCAGGATGCCGCGCGCGGCGCCATAGAGGAAGCCGAGCGTGCGGTCGAGCGCGCCGATGCGCGAATCGATGATCCAGTCGGCAAGCTTCATCGTGATAACGGAGACCACGATCAGCGCGATCAGGAAGACGACGCCCGCGGAAGCCGCCATCGCGATCTTGTCGTTGTCGATATAGGGCTGAACGTAGGGCAGCACCGGCTTGTAGAAGAAGAACGCCGCCGCCGCCGCGGCCGCCCAGGAAACCACCGACAGCACTTCGCGGGAGAAGCCGCGCACCATGGCGAGCATTGCTGAGACCAGGGTGAAGCCGACGAGGATTCCGTCAAGCAGCGTAATCGGCATGGTTCTCGCCCCACTTCCTGTCTTGCGGCCCGAGGATCACTCCTCCTCGTCGGCGCGGCCGCGCCGTGAGCCGGCTATGCGCGCCACAAGGTCGGCAAGCTCGGTGGGCTGGAAAGCGCCGGCC
Organism: Hyphomicrobiales bacterium; assembly: GCA_003963455.1. Taxonomy (GTDB): domain Bacteria; phylum Pseudomonadota; class Alphaproteobacteria; order Rhizobiales; family Rhizobiaceae; genus Mesorhizobium. Next base: position 451 of record RXJA01000071.1, on the reverse strand, counting down.
CCGATCCCCCCGGCCCCATTACCACCAACAATGTCCTCGCTGCCAAGCGGCAGCACCGCGCTTCCAAAACCCAGCTTTTCGGCTTCCTTGAGGCGCTGCTGCGCATGCGCAACCGGCCTCACCGCGCCCGATAGACTGATTTCGCCGAAATAGACGCAATCGGCGGGAAGGGCAAGACCGGTGAGCGACGAAACCAGTGCCGCGGCGACCGCAAGATCGGCCGCCGGTTCCGAGATCCGGTAGCCGCCGGCGACATTGAGATAGACGTCCTGCTGGCCGAAGCGCACGCCGCAATGCGCCTCGAGCACGGCGAGCACCATCGACAGCCGCGCGCCGTCCCAGCCGACCACGGCGCGACGCGGCGTGCCGAGCGAGGAGGGCGCGACCAGCGCCTGGATCTCGACCAGCACCGGCCGCGTGCCTTCCATGCCCGCGAAAACCGCGGCGCCCG
>RXJA01000106.1 GCA_003963455.1 Hyphomicrobiales bacterium | reverse complement strand
CGACCATCGCGCGGTCGACGGCGCGCTCGGCGCGGAACTGCTCGGCGCCTTCAAGCGCATGATCGAAAACCCGATGGGCATGCTGGTGTAGGAAGGAAAAAGGCGGTGTGGAATGTCTTCACCAGCCTTTTCGCCTTTTTCTTTCCGTCGGGCGGACCGCGCTCCGGCGGCGTGGTCGACCGGTGACCGCATTCGGCAGGGGGCAAACGCATGAAGACGATTCTCTGCTATGGCGATTCTCTCACCTGGGGCTACGACGCCGCCAGCCTCGGTCGCCATACGCTGCAGGACCGCTGGCCGAGCGTGCTTGGGGCTGAGCTTGGCGACGACGTCGAGGTCATCGCCGAAGGCCTCAACGGCCGCACCACGGCCTTCGACGACCATCTGGCCGGCGCCGACCGCAACGGCGCCCGCGTCCTGCCGACGATTCTGACCAGCCATGCCCCCATCGACCTGATCATCATCATGCTCGGCGCCAACGACATGAAGCCCTGGATCCATGGCAATCCGGTCGCCGCCAAGCAGGGCATGCAGCGCCTGATCGATATCGTGCGCGGCCACGACTATCCGTTCGACTGGGACGCGCCGCAGATCCTGATCGTCGCTCCACCGGTGGTCACGCGCACCGACAATGCCGAATTCAAGGAAATGTTCGCCGGCGGCGATGACGCCTCGAAGCGGCTGGCGCCGCAATATTCCGCGCTCGCCGACGAGGCCGGCTGCGGCTTCTTTGACGCCGGCAGTGTTGCCACCACCACGCCGCTTGACGGCGTCCATCTCGATGCCGAGAACACGCGAAGCATCGGCAAGGCGCTGGCGCCGCTCGTGCGCGTGATGCTCTCACTCTAACCCTCAGAAAGATCAGGGAGAAAACCCGTGGCTGAATCCTACGACGTCATCATCATCGGCTCAGGCCCCGGCGGCTATGTAACGGCGGTGCGCTCCGCCCAGCTCGGCTTCAAGACGGCGATCGTCGAGCGGGAGCATCTGGGCGGCATCTGCCTCAACTGGGGCTGCATCCCAACCAAGGCGCTGCTGCGCTCGGCCGAGATCATGCATTACTCGGATCATCTCAAGGACTACGGCCTGAAGCTCGAAGGCGGCAAGGTCAGTCCCGACACGGCAGCGGTGGTCGACCGTTCGCGAAAAGTGTCGCTGCGGCTCAACACCGGCGTCGGCTTCCTGATGAAGAAGAACAAGGTCGACGTCATCTGGGGCGAGGCGAAGCTCTCCAAGCCCGGCGAGGTCGTCGTCTCCAAGACCGCCAAGAAGCCGATGGAACCGCAACCGCCGGTGCCGAAAGGCGTCAAGGGCGAGGGCACCTATACCGCAAAGCACATCATCCTGGCGACCGGCGCCAGGCCGCGCGCGCTGCCGGGCATCGAGCCGGACGGCAAGCTGATCTGGACATATTTCGAGGCGATGGTGCCGAAGGAAATGCCGAAGTCGCTGCTGGTCATGGGCTCGGGCGCCATCGGCATCGAATTCGCCTCCTTCTACCGCACCATGGGCGCCGAGGTGACGGTGGTCGAGCTGTTGCCCCAGGTCATGCCCGTCGAGGATGCCGAGGTCTCGAAATTCGCGCAGAAGCAGTTTGAGAAGCAGGGGATGAAGATCATCCTCGAAGCCAAGGTCACCAAGGTTGAAAAGGGCGCAAATTCGGTCACCGCGCATGTCGAGATGAAGGATGGCAAGGTGGAGAAGATCACCGCCGACCGCATGATCTCGGCCGTCGGCGTGCAGGGTAACATCGAAAATCTCGGCCTGGAGGCGCTGGGCGTGAAGACCGATCGCGGCTGCGTGGTCGTCGACGGCTACGGCAAGACCAATGTGCCCGGCGTCTACGCCATCGGCGACGTTGCCGGCCCGCCGATGCTCGCCCACAAGGCCGAGCATGAAGGTGTGGTCTGCATCGAGAAGATAGCCAATTTCCCCGGCGTGCACGCCACCGACAAGCTGAAGATCCCCGGCTGCACCTATTGCAGCCCGCAGGTCGCGTCCGTCGGCCTGACGGAAGCCAAGGCCAAGGCCGAAGGCAAGGACATCCGCGTCGGCCGTTTCCCCTTCAGCGCCAACGGCAAGGCCATCGCGCTCGGTGAGGATCAGGGCTTCGTCAAGACCATCTTCGACAAGAAGACCGGGCAGCTTCTCGGTGCCCACATGGTCGGCGCCGAGGTGACCGAGCTCATCCAGGGCTTCGTCGTGGCAATGAACCTGGAGACGACCGAGGAAGAACTGATGCACACGATCTTCCCGCATCCGACGCTGTCGGAGATGATGAAGGAAAGCGTGCTCGACGCTTATGGTCGCGCTTTGAACGCATGATGAGTGACCAATCGGTGATAAGTCGCCAATTGGTGATAAATTGGTTGCGCGAGACTCACACGCGGCAGCCGGAGAAAGCTGACGGCAATGCAGTTCCTATCCGGATGCATTTTCACCTGATCGAGGAGGAATTGGCACATGCATATGAATGGCGTCGGCTGGATCTCAGCCATCATCGTCGGCGGCCTGGCCGGCTGGTTCGCCGAGATGGTCATGAAGAGCAACACCGGCATCTTCATGAACATCATCATGGGCATCGTTGGCGCGATCGTGCTGAACGCAATCCTGCAGGCCCTCAACATCCAATCGTTCGGCGTCGGCTGGGTGGCTTACCTGATCACCGGCTTCATCGGCGCCTGCCTGCTGATCTTCGTGGGGCGGCTTGTCCGCCGCTGAGGCGCGCGAATGCGTCGCTAAGGCGCGCGAATGCGTCACTAAGGCGCGAATGCGTCGCTGAGCGAAAGCCGCTATGCGAAAACGGCCGTGGCGGCATGCGCCGGCGCGGCCTTTTTCTTTACCTCGAAAAGTCTTAGATGACGAAAGACAGTCGGCCGTCAAAATAGCGGTCGCGAAGGGTTTGAGATGGTCACAGTCGTAGACACGATCGCCAACCGGCCGCGCCCGCGGCATCCCGAGAAGGCGCACCGGCCCGACCAGGAGGTGCTGCGCAAGCCTGACTGGATCCGCGTCAAGGCGCCGGTTTCCAAGGGCTATGCCGAAACGCGCGAGATCGTGAAGTCGCACAAGCTGGTGACGGTGTGCGAGGAGGCCGGCTGCCCCAATATCGGCGAATGCTGGGACAAGAAGCACGCCACGTTCATGATCATGGGCGAGATCTGCACGCGCGCCTGCGCTTTCTGCAATGTCGCGACCGGCATCCCGACGGCGCTCGATCCGGATGAGCCGGCGCGCGTGGCGCACGCCGTCAAGCAGATGGGGCTGAGCCATGTCGTCATCACGTCGGTCGACCGCGACGACCTTGCCGATGGCGGCGCGCAGCATTTTGCCGACGTCATCCGCGCCATCCGCGCGGCGACGCCTTCGACGACGGTCGAGATCCTGACGCCCGACTTCCTGCGCAAGGACGGCGCGCTGGAGATCGTCGTCGCGGCCAAGCCTGACGTCTTCAACCACAATCTCGAAACCGTGCCGTCGAACTATCTGACGGTCCGCCCCGGCGCCCGTTATTTCCACTCGATCCGGCTTTTGCAGCGGGTCAAGGAACTCGACCCGTCGATCTTCACCAAATCCGGCATCATGGTCGGCCTCGGCGAGGAGCGGAATGAAGTGCTCCAGTTGATGGACGATCTGCGTTCGGCCAATGTCGACTTCATGACCATCGGCCAGTATCTGCAGCCGTCGAAGAAGCACCATCCGGTGATCCGCTTCATCCCGCCGGACGAGTTCAAGTCCTACGAAACGGTTGGGAAGACCAAGGGCTTTCTGCATATGGCGTCGAGCCCGCTGACGCGCTCCTCGCACCATGCCGGCGAGGATTTCGCCAGGCTGCGCGCGGCCCGCGAGGCACAGCTCGCGAAGGCCAGCTGACCTTCAATGCCGAAATTCGAGGCGACACGCCGCGTCGCGCATACACCGCAGGAGATGTTCGCGCTGGTTGCGGACATCGAGGCCTACCCGCAATTCCTGCCGCTCTGTGAGTCGCTTACCGTGCGCTCGCGCAAGGAGCGGGACGGCCGCACCATCCTGGTTGCCGACATGAGCATCGGCTACAAGGCGATCCGCGAAACCTTCACGACGCAGGTGCTGCTGAAGCCCGACGAGAACGCGATCGACGTCAAATACATCGACGGCCCGTTCAAATATCTCAGCAATATCTGGCGCTTTGATCCCGTGCACAATGGCTGCGAGGTGCATTTCTTCATCGATTACGAATTCAAGAGCCGCATCCTGGGCGCGTTGATGGGCACGATGTTCGACCGCGCCTTCCGCATGTTCTCGGAAGCCTTCGAGAAGCGCGCCGATGTTATCTATGGCGCAAAGCCGGCCTGATCTTCATCCAGCCTGACCAAGCGCCCGCAACCCAAGTTGCAGCGCGTGCCGCACCGTTTCGTGGCGGATGAATTCGCGGCCCTTTTGGCCGAACAATTGCTGTTCGGCGACAATCGGCTGTCCGGCAAGCGCGACGCCGAACCAGACAAGGCCGACCGGCTTGTCCGCCGAACCGCCGCTCGGGCCGGCGATGCCGGTGACGGCAAGCGAGAGGCTGGCTTGTGAATGCGCCAACGCGCCCGCGGCCATCTCCAGCACCGTCTCGCGCGAGACCGCGCCATGCGCGCCGAGCGTGGCGGCCGAAACGCCGAGCATCTCCATCTTGGCTTCGTTGGAATAGGTGATGAAGCCGCGATCGACCACGGCGGAAGACCCGGCAATGTCGGTGAGCGCGGCGATGATCAGGCCGCCGGTGCAGCTTTCGGCCGTAGCCAGCATGAGGCCGCGCTGCTGGCAGGCCTGGAGCAAAGCGATAGCGAGTTCGGCATTGCTCATGCCGGCACCTCTCCGGGATAGACGACGCTGGCGGTGGCGATCGCGGCGATGCCTTCGCCGCGCCCGACAAAGCCCAGCTTCTCGTTGGTCGTGGCCTTGATCGAAATGCGCTCCGGCGCAATGCCGAGCATGGCCGAAAGCGCCTCCGTCATCGCGGCGCGATGCGGCCCGACTCTCGGCGCCTCGCAGATCAGCGTGATGTCGGCATTGGCGATGCGGCCGCCACGCTCGCGCACCAGCTTTGCTGCGTGTTCGACGAAGATCTTCGAGGCCGCCCCCTTCCATTGCGGGTCCGATGGCGGGAAATGCGTGCCGATGTCGCCGGCGCCGCAGGTGGCGAGCAGCGCATCGGTCAGCGCATGCAACCCGACATCGGCGTCCGAGTGGCCGGAGAGTTTCCGCTCGTAGGGAATGGCGACGCCGCAGAGCGTCACATGGTCGCCGGGCTCGAACGCATGCACGTCGTAGCCATTGCCGGTGCGTATGTCCGGGAAGCGCTGCTGCGCGCTCGAGAGCCGCTGGTCGGCCAATGCAATGTCCCTTGCCCAGGTGAGTTTGACGTTGTCCGGCGATCCGGGAACGATCTTGACCGGTATCTGAGCCCATTCGGCGATTGCTGCGTCGTCGGTGAATTCCGTCTTGCCCAGATGATGCGCCTTCTCATGGGCGGCAAGCAGCGGCCAGAACGGAAAACCCTGCGGCGTCTGCGCCGCATGAAGGCCGGCTCTCGACACCGTCTCGTCGATCATTCCAGTGGCCGATTCCCGCTTCAGCGTATCGGCGACCGGGAGCGCCGGCAGAGCGCCGTGGCGCTCGCCGATGGCCTCGATGGTGCGGTCGATCAAGCCGGCATCGACGAACGGGCGCACGGCGTCATGCACCAGCACCTTTTCGGGCGCCTTGTCCCTCAGCGCCAGCAGGCCAAGCCGGACGGAGGCCTGGCGCGACGGGCCGCCGATAACGGTGATGAGACGTTCGGCGTGTGCGCCCGCGGCGCGCTGCAAAAGCTCGGCATCGTCGGCATGGATGGCCACGACAACAGGGCCGATCATCGGATGGGAGAGAAAGATATCCAGCGTATGGGCTATGACGGCGCGGCCGCCGATGCGCTGATATTGCTTCGGGCCGTCGGCCTGTCCGGCGCGCGCACCGCGGCCGGCGGCGACGATCACCACCCCGATCCCGCCACCTGGGGACGCCGCTTGCTTTTCGCTTGCCTCGCTCATTCCGATCGGTCCTAGTCGGGGTGATGGCCGAAGGCCAGCATTTTCCAAAATGCGCCTTAATGTGACGTCATTGCGCGTTGCACAACGCCATAGTTCTGGCTAGAGAATGTGCAACCATCGAACATGCTTGGTTTTTGTGCATGGCTGAACTGACCACATTGGCATCGCCACTCGATATCGGCGGCGTGAGAATCCGCAATCGCGTTTTCCTCGCGCCGATGTCCGGCATTACCGACGAGCCGTTCCGGCAGCGCGCCCATGCGCATGGCGCGGGGCTGGTCGTGTCGGAAATGGTGGCGAGCGGCGAACTGGCCAAGGGCAGGGCGGGCTGCGACCTGCGTATACGTCATTCCGGCCTGCCGGTACATATGGTTCAGTTGGCCGGCCGCGAGGCCGTACATATGAGCGAGGGCGCGCGCATAGCGGCGGGCGAGGGCGCCGACATCATCGACATCAACATGGGTTGTCCGGCCAAGAAGGTGACCGGAGGCTATGCCGGATCGGCGCTGATGCGCGACCTCGACCATGCGCTATCTCTGATCGAGGCGGTGGTGGGCGCGGTTTCGGTGCCCGTCACGCTCAAGATGCGGCTCGGCTGGGATGAAAGCGCCCTCAACGCGCCGATGCTGGCGGGCCGCGCCGAACAGGCTGGCGTCAGGATGGTGACGGTGCATGGCCGCACGCGCTGCCAGTTCTATCAGGGCAGGGCGGATTGGCGCGCGATCGCGCGCGTCAGGGACGCGGTCTCGATCCCGGTGGTGGCCAATGGCGATGTCGGCTCGCCGGAAGAAGCGGCGACGATCCTCGAACAGTCCGGCGCCGACGCCGTGATGATCGGCCGCGCTCATTACGGCGCGCCATGGATCGCCGGCGCCATCGCGGCGGCCGCGGCCGGCGCCCGCGCGCAAGATATTCCACAAGCTCCGGAAGCACTCGCCGATTACGTCGTCGCGCATTACGAGGACATGCTGTCGCTCTATGGCGTTGAAAGCGGCCTGCGCCAGGCGCGCAAGCATCTCGGCTGGTATCTCGACCGTCATGCTCCAGCTGTCCGCGCCGATCAGCGCAAACGCATTCTCACTTCCTTCGAGCCGAAGGAAGTCGTTGCCGAGTTGCGCCGCGTGTTCGCCGGCAGCTCGCCGTCGATCAACCTGCGGAGCGCGGCATGAAGGCCAATGTTCCACGGCAGACCGACATGGCGGATGCCGCCAATATCGTGCTCAACACCATCCGTCGCCCGGTGATCATGGTCGACCCCGACGGCTTCATCACTTTCGCCAATGCGGACGCCGAGGACTTCTTCCGATCGAGCGCGACCATGCTCGCCCGCAACACGCTCGCCAAGCTGGTGCCGTTCGGCAGCCCACTGCTGACGCTGGTCGACCAGGTGCGCGAGCGCCGCGCGCCGGTCAACGAATACCGCGTCGACGTGTCGTCGCCGCGCCTCGGCATCGAGAAGATGGTCGATCTCTACGTCGCGCCGGTGCCGGAGTTTCCGGGCTCCGTCGTCGTCATGTTCCAGGAACGTTCGATGGCCGACAAGATCGACCGCCAGATGACGCATCGGGGTGCGGCCCGTTCGGTCACCGGTCTTGCCGCCATGCTGGCGCATGAGATCAAGAACCCGCTCTCCGGCATCAGGGGCGCGGCGCAGTTGCTCGAACTGTCGGCTTCGGACGAAGACCGCGCGCTGACCCGCCTGATCACCGACGAAACCGACCGGATCGTGTCGCTGGTCGACCGCATGGAGGTGTTTTCCGACGAGAGGCCGATCGAGCGCTTCCCCGTCAACATCCATGTCGTGCTTGACCACGTGAAGGCAATTGCCAAGAACGGTTTTGCCAAGCGGGTCAAGATCTTGGAGGAATATGATCCATCATTGCCTCCGGTCTTTGCCAACCGTGACCAGCTGATCCAGGTGTTCCTCAACCTGGTCAAGAACGCCGCCGAGGCGATCGGGTCCGATCCGCAGGGCGAGATCGTGCTCTCGACGGCCTTCCGTCCGGGCATCCGCGTCTCCGTGCCTGGCACGCAGGACCGTGTCTCGCTGCCGCTGGAATTCTGCGTGCACGACAACGGCCCAGGCGTTTCCGAGGACATCCTGCCGATCCTGTTCGATCCGTTCATCACCACCAAGCCGAACGGTTCGGGCCTCGGGCTGGCCCTGGTCGCCAAGATCGTCGGAGAGCATGGCGGCATCATCGAATGCGATTCGACGCCGCGCGGGACCACTTTCCGCGTCCTGATGCCGGCCTGGAAGGAGACTTCGCCCGGCGTCGGCGACGAAGCTGAAGGAGACCGCAAATGAGCGTTCGCGGCAATATTCTGGTCGCCGACGACGATGCGGCCATCCGCACCGTGCTCAACCAGGCGCTGTCGCGGGTCGGCCACGAGGTGCGTGTGACCTCGAACGCCTCGACGCTGTGGCGCTGGGTTGCGGCGGGCGAAGGCGATCTCGTGATCACCGATGTGGTGATGCCGGACGAAAACGCCTTCGACATGCTGCCGCGCATCAAGAAGGCGCGGCCCGAACTGCCGGTCATCGTCATGAGCGCCCAGAATACGTTTATGACCGCCATCCGTGCGTCCGAGACCGGCGCCTATGAATATCTGCCAAAGCCGTTCGACCTGACGGAGCTTCTCAACATCGTCAACCGGGCGCTGTCCGAGCCGAAACGGCCGAAGCTAGACGCCCGCGCCGAGGACCAACCGGAAACGATGCCGCTGGTCGGCCGCTCCGCCGCCATGCAGGACATCTACCGCATGCTGGCGCGCATGATGCAGACCGATCTCACGGTCATGATTTCAGGCGAGTCCGGCACCGGCAAGGAACTGGTGGCGCGCGCTTTGCACGAATATGGCCGGCGCCGGGGCGGCCCGTTCGTGGCCATCAATATGGCGGCGATCCCGCGCGACCTCATCGAATCAGAACTGTTCGGTCACGAGAAGGGTGCCTTCACCGGCGCCCAGAACCGCTCCAGCGGCCGCTTCGAACAGGCGGAGGGCGGCACGCTGTTCCTCGACGAGATCGGCGACATGCCGATGGAAGCGCAGACCCGCCTGCTGCGCGTCCTGCAGCAGGGCGAATACACCACGGTCGGCGGCCGCACGCCGATCAAGACCGACGTGCGTATCGTCGCGGCCACCAACAAGGACCTGCGCACGCTGATCAACCAGGGTCTCTTCCGCGAAGATCTCTTCTATCGCCTCAATGTCGTGCCGCTGAGGCTGCCGGCGCTGCGCGAGCGTTCCGAGGACATCCCGGATCTGGTGCGGCACTTCTTCAAGCAGGGCGCCAGCGAGGGCCTCCAGACCAAGCGTATTTCGTCCGGCGGCCTTGAGCTCATGAAGCGCTATGCCTGGCCAGGCAACGTGCGCGAGCTGGAAAACCTGGTGCGCCGGCTGGCCGCGCTCTACTCGCAGGACGAGATTTCGTCGGAGATCATCGAGACCGAGCTCAAGACCGGTGAAAGGCCCGTCGTGCCGGACGGTGGCGCCCTCATTCCCGACGATCTGTCGATCGGCCAGGCCGTCGAGCATTTCCTGCAGCGCTATTTTGCCTCCTTTGCCGGCGAATTGCCGCCGTCAGGGCTTTACCAACGCATTCTCGCCGAGGTCGAATATCCACTGGTTCTGGCTTCGATGACGGCGACGCGCGGCAACCAGATCAAGGCGGCGGAGCTCTTGGGGCTCAACCGCAACACGCTGCGCAAGAAGATCCGCGAGCTCGGCGTCAACGTCTACAAATCGTCCAGGCAGCCGTAGCGTCACCCTTTGTCCGTTCGTCGAATTGGCCTCCTTTAGCGAATTGATGGGGGGAAAGATTTTCGTCCCGGCCACACTTGTTGCATAATCGCCACAATGCATTGCATACATCCGAGGCGATGACCGACTCTGTACCGCGACATGGCAGCTGAGGCTCCGATCCTGAACCAACCGCTTTTCAGCCAGGCCGGCACGCGCGACGGCCGGCGATTGCTGGCGTTGCCCGGCGTGGTTGCCATCGCCGGCGCGGTGATCACCGCGGCGATCTCGTTTGCGATCCTGGTCGGCGCAACGCCGATCGCGCCGACCGCCGACGCGACCTGGGCCCTGGTCGCGGCCAACGCCGTCTTTGTTCTGTTCCTGATCGCGCTGATCGCCCGCGAGGTGCGCCGCATCGTCCTGGCTCGGCGCCACGGCCGGGCTGCCTCGCGGCTCCATGTGCGCATCGTCGCGATGTTCGCGCTGGTTGCCGCCATTCCGGCCATCATGGTGGCGATCATCGCTTCCATCACGCTCGACATCGGGCTCGACCGTTGGTTCGAAATCCGCACCAAGACGATCGTCAACTCGTCGCTGTCGATCGCCGACGCCTATGTCCAGGAGAATGCGCGCAACCTCCAGGGCACGACATTGTCGATGGCATACGATCTCGATGCCTCGCGCACGCTTTACGGCCTCGACCGGGGTGGCTTCCTCGACCTGTTGAACAAGGAAGCCGTCGGGCGCGGACTGGCGCACGCGGCCCTGATCAAGCCCGACGGCTCGTTTGTCATGAACGCCAAGACCGATGCCGATTTCCCCATGCCCGAGCCGCCGGCGGGCGCTGTTGACACCGCGGCCGACGGCAAGCCGGTGCTGATAGAGCCGCGCACCCGCAACATCATGGGCGCCATCATCAAGCTGCGAGAGATCGAGGGGCTTTACCTCTATACGATCCGGCTGGTCGATCCCGACGTGATCAAGGCGCGCCAGATCGTCAAGGCCAACACCGACGAATACCGCAACCTGGAGGACAACCGCCGAACCTCGCAGGTGGCCTTCGCGCTGCCTTACCTGTCGCTCACGCTGATCATCATCCTGTCGGCGATCTGGACCGGCATCGCCGTGGCCGACCGGATCGTACGGCCGATCCGCCAGCTGATCGGCGCCGCCGACGAGGTGGCGACCGGCAATCTCGATGTCGCCGTTGCAGTACGCCAGTCCGACGGCGACGTCGCCTCGCTCGGCGACACCTTCAACAACATGATTCTCGAGCTCAAATCGCAACGCAACGAGCTGCTCTCGGCCAAGGATCTGATCGACGAGCGCCGGCGTTTCTCCGAGGCCGTTCTGGCCGGCGTCACCGCGGGCGTCATCGGCGTCGACCCCTACGGCATCATCACCATCGTCAATCGCTCGGCCGAAACCATGCTGGCTATTTCGGCAAGCGCGGCGCTCGGCCAGAACCTTTCGGCGGTCCTGCCCCTTGTCGGCCGAGTCTTCGAGATCGGACGCCAGTCAGGCAAACCGGTCTACCGCGAGCAGGTGACCTTCTTCCGCACCGGTCTGGAGCGCACGTTCAATGTCCAGGTCACCGTCGAATCCGGCGACGACGGCGAGGAAGAGAAGTCCTACGTGGTCACGGTCGACGACATCACCGATCTCGTCCAGGCGCAGCGCTCTTCGGCCTGGGCGGACGTGGCGCGGCGTATCGCGCATGAGATCAAGAACCCGCTGACGCCGATCCAGCTCTCGGCCGAGCGCATCAGGCGCCGCTACGGCAAGGTCATCACCGAGGATCGCGAGGTCTTTGACCAGTGCACCGATACCATCATCCGCCAGGTCGAGGACATCGGCCGCATGGTCGACGAATTCTCGGCCTTCGCCCGCATGCCGAAGCCGGAGATGAAGACGATCGACCTGCGT
>RXJA01000243.1 GCA_003963455.1 Hyphomicrobiales bacterium | reverse complement strand
CGATTCGCAGCAACTGCGGCAGGGCACGCCTGAAACGATCCTCGCCGCCTTGCCGCCGAAGGAGGTTCCGTCACCTGCTTTTGCGCCGAGACCGAAGGTCGATGTCGGCCAGGAGACGGCCGAGAACGTGCCATTTGTCGTGGCGGACGCCTCGGCCACAACCGAACAGGCGGTGGCGACCGCGCAGGCGCCGGCACTAGGCAATGCAGCCGCGCATGCGTATACCGACCCGACCGAGGTGGCGGTCAACGACATTCCGCTGCCGACCTGGCGGCCTGATCGCTCGGTGCCGACCGAACCCAAGGATAAGAATGTGCTGCTGGCGCTCGCCGACACGGCCCCGCACCACGAGATCGCGACCGATGCCTTTTCCGTGCTGCCGACGGCACGCCCAGATCCAGACAAGCCGAACGAGATCAAGGCCGTCGTCGAACACGCCAACGCAACCACCGAGGCTGGAGCGATCGGCGCGGAATACCAGATTGCATCGCTGGGCGAGCCGCAGCCGCCCTCGGCCTTCAACGAACCGTCAGGTGTTGACGCAGCGTCGCCCCGCGACGCCATCGCCACCCGTCCAGCCGGGATGGATCCCGCACAGGCGATCGGTACGGGTGTGAAGACGACGCGCAAGGAAGCGAGGCCCTCTGCCAACGACCTGAGGCCTGGGCCGAAAGCGATGGTGGTGCCGACGCCACCGCAAACCGCACTTTGGGCGCTGACTAGAGGGGAAAACGTCGCTACCGTTTCCAGCCCGACGACAGCGCCCCGCTATGCCTACAACATCGTGCACATGCCGCCGAGCGAAGTGTACACGGCCGGCTTCCAGACCGGCGGCGAGGTTCCCGACGCCAGCCACTTCACCGGCAAAGCAGTGAAATTCCTCTCGGTCGCTCGCTTCCGGACGAAGTAGGGATCAATTAGCCATTGTCCAAGGTGCAGTAACAGGTCGCTTCGCTACGCGAAGTGAAGGTGAAAAGAGCCGTGATGCGCGTGCTTGCATCAGAAGCGAGAAACTTACCGAACAGATCATCGAGCGAGTGATCTCGGCCCTGTTGAAACGCCTGGGTGCACGAAGCTCTTCATGCCGCTGTAGGTCTGGCGGGCACATGCAATAGCTAAAACAGGAAACAGGGCCGCTCCAGTGGGAACGGCCCTGTTACGGGATAGGCTTGGTTTGCGCGGCTCGGTTCAGGCCTTCGGAGCCGCCTTCTTTACCTTCGCGGCCTTCTTCACCGGGCACTTGTGCTTCTTGGTCGGCTTGCAGGCCTTCTTGGTGGCAGCCTTCTTCGGAGCAGCCTTCGCCGGAGCGGTGGCAGCCGGAGCGGTCGTCGTAGCAGCCGGAGCGGCGGTCGTCGTGGCAGCCGCGTTGCCGAGAGCCGGCATCGAGAACGCTAGAGCAACAGCGAGGCCAAGGGCCGAGAGGAGGGACTTCTTCATGGCTTCATTTCCTTTTTGTGCGGGTCGGGAGTTGAGTGCCACTGATCTGGATCGATCGGAGTCACTCCAAGCAGCTTCAAAGCGTTCGCGAGCATCCGGATGCCCTGTGCCTGCTTCTTGTTGGCGCAGAACCGGTTTCCCTTTCTTTGTAGTGCTTTCGCCGCGGTGACCTGCGTTGCCGCGTCATGGGTTTTGAGGGCTTCGTCAACTTGACGGCTGAGATTGGCGCAATGCTCGGTTCGGGTCAGCGGCGCCACCTTTGCGCTGGAGGCTCCGCTTGCCGCCGTGGGGAGCCATATGCTGAGCAAAGCACCCACTGCGCTGATCCAGAACCTCTGCATCGGCCTTGTCCGCTACCCCGGAAACCTGCGTCGCAGCCGATGACCCGACCGCCACAGCACCGACTATGCCCTTCAAATTTTTCAGGAGTTTTTCCCGACTGTAGAATTTTGTTTCTGGATTGTTTCTGAGGGTTTGTCGTCCGGCTAAGTGCACTCCGATCTGGGTCAGCGCTGTCAGCGTTGCAAAGATCTCCTCAACGCCGTTTGCCAGCGAGAAGCCATGGCCGACGTTCGCGGCGCAGCCGGAGCGGTGCAAACAAAATCAAATTTTGTTAACCCTGCTGACTGACAATGCCGGTGCTGCTATCAGCGATTCGTCGACAGACGAGACATGGCGGGACCGCCCCTTGAGACGGAAAGCTGAAGGAACGAGCTAAGGTGCTTCGGAAAATATCGCGATTCCTGACCGTTCCTGCGCTTGCAATTTTTATGTCTGGGTGCGTGTCGACCGTCCTAAACGTCGCTGACAATGCAAATTTGAACGTTGCCGACAAAGCAGGCCAGCCCCTCAAAGCAAGCCTCGTCAGCGAAATGAGCCTCCGCAAAATGACGCCCGCGGATCCAATTCTGATTCGGATATTCAAGGACGAGAGTGAGTTGGAGATATGGAAGCGTGATCGCACAGGCCGCTACGCGCTTTTGAAGACCTTTCCCATGTGCCGCTGGTCAGGGAAACTTGGGCCGAAAACGAAGAATGGCGACCGGCAGGCGCCGGAGGGCTTCTATCAAGTTTCGGCGGGCATGCTGAATCCCAATTCGCAATATTATCTCTCCTTCAATCTCGGTTATCCGAACAAGTTGGAAAGCGCGCTTGGCTACAGCGGGGAAGCCTTGATGGTCCATGGCGCGTGCTCATCTTCGGGATGTTTCGCGTTGACGGACGCCGGCGTCGCCGAAATCTACGCAATTATCCGCGAAGCCATAAAGGGCGGTCAGACGTCATTCCAGGTTCAGGCCTTCCCGTTCCGAATGACTCCGGAAAACATGGCAAAGAACCGAGATGATCCCAACTTCGGCTTTTGGACGAACCTGAAGCAGGGTTACGACAGTTTCGAGGTTGCTGGTCGCCCACCGAAGGTCTCTTACTGCGGCAGGCGATATGTTTTTGATGCCGACTTTGAAGGTGGTGATCCCCGCGACCCGCTCGCGCCGTGCCCACCAATGTCAAATCCGCTGAATGCTTCTGTGGTCGCTCGTGGCGAAGCCGATGCGCGAAAGACAGAGGCGATTCTCGCCGCGGGCACAAATGTCACCGCTCACGCCTATGCCGACGGCGGCATGAACGTCAGCTTCCGCAAACTTCTCAAGAACCGCGGCGCTGCGGCCCTTGCCAAGCAAACGTCGTTGGACGACGTGCCGATAAGCCGGCCAGAAGCCGCACTAGCGGATCCGCATAATGTGGAGGAATAGATTTGATACGGCGATTTTTGATCCAAAGATAAGGCATGAAGTCTCTTCTACCTCAGGATATCTGGCCGTGAGGCGTGAATTGCTCAGAACCGGCTTGGGCTTTCTAACGCTGATCGCGATGATTTTGCATTTCGGCGCAATATTGGAGCCAACTCAGGCGCGTGCTCTTGGTGTCATCGAGGCGGCGCATCAAGACCTGGGCGATCTTGGCACCAACTTCGTCTTGAGCGGCGAGTCGCAGAAAGGAAAACAGCTTCAGCGGTTCGTGGATGCGCACTGTCAATCCGACAGCCATGTCGTTGTCCAAGCCACACCGACCGGTATCGTTCCTATCGACGGCACCGCATATTTCCCGACCGAAATATCTGTCGTCGGCTCCATCGTCGATGTCTCCGACAAACCCCCCAACCTCGAAGAGCGTAGCTGAACTCGAACCAATCTTCAGTTGTGCCTTCGATGAGGGAAAAATGATTAATCGCCGTTCTGCGATGTTCGGCCTGGCCGCCGTGCTCGCTCCACATAGTGCGTTCGCCGCCAAGGTTCAAAAGAAGTTTGTGCTTGATGCGAAATATCAGCCGCAAACCGTGGACTTTCCAAATTCGTATTTGGTCGGAACTGTCGTGGTCGATCCGGGAAATCGATACCTGTACCTGGTCGAAACGGGGATATCCGCCAGACGTTATGGCGTCGGGGTCGGAAAGGCAGGACTGGCTTGGTCGGGCACCGCGCAGGTGGCCCGAAAGGCGAAGTGGCCAAGCTGGATGCCGACCGCGAACATGATCAAACGCGATCCGGCCAAATACGGGAAGTACGCCAAAGGCCTCGAGGGTGGCCCGAGCAACCCCCTCGGCGCTCGAGCGCTATATCTCTATCGGAATGGCCGCGACACTTACTATCGCATCCATGGAACAACCGAGCCCTGGACGATCGGGCAGGCGGTATCCAACGGCTGCATTCGGATGCTCAACGATCATGTGACGGATCTCTATGATCGCGTCCCAATCGGAACGACAGTCGTTGTTCTATGAAACAGTAACCTGGTATTTCGACGAAATCGCCGAAACCTTTACCATGGCCATTCGATTCAGCACGAAGGCCGCCAGCAAGACTCCGATCCTGTTCGGAACTGGGTTGTTATAGGTCTTTTGCCGAGAGACGCAGGGGCGACATACAGCCGCCCTTGAGGTCCATTACGAAGATGCCTTAGGCCGCCTTCTTCTCGGCGGCGCCCGTATGCATCGTGCTCTGCTCGACGGCATCGATCGTCGGCCGCTCGTAGGAAGATATGGTCTTGCGGCCGAATTCGATCGCCACCTGCGGCAGGGCGCCGTTCATATACGCAAGCAGCGTCTGCTTGACGATGATGTAGAGGCGGTTCTTCTTTTCGCGCACCGTCTTGATCTTGGTGGCGACCGGACCGACCACCGCATAGGACAGGAAGATGCCGAGGAAGGTTCCGACAAGCGCCGCGCCGATCAGGCCGCCGAGGATTTCCGGCGACTGGTCCAGCGCGCCCATCGCCTTCACCACGCCGAGCACGGCCGCCACGATGCCCAGCGCCGGCAGGCCGTCGCCGACCGCGACCATCGCGTGATAGGCCTTGAGCTTGTCGGTGCGGATCGTCTGGATCTCTTCGTCCATCAGCGCCTCGATCTCGTGCGAGCGGGCATTGCCGATGATGATGATGCGGCAGTAGTCGCAGATGAAATTCGTCAGATCATGGTTCTTGAGCACGGTCGGGAAGGCCTGGAAGATCGCCGACTCTTCTGGATTGTCGATATGCGCCTCGACCTCGCTGCGCGACTTCGAGCGCAATTCGCGCATCAGGCTGTGCAGGACGCCCAGCGTCTCGAGATAGTCGCGCTCCTTCGGCACCGCCTGCTTGAAGGCTTCGAGGATGCCCTTGCCGGTGTCCTTGACCGTCTTCATCGGATTGGCGACGAGGAAGGTGCCGAGCGCGGCGCCGCAGATGACCACCGCTTCCCAAGGCTGCACCAGCACGCGAAGATGGCCGCCCATGGCCATGAAGCCGCCGAGAACGCAGCCAAGCGTCACCACAAGTCCGATCAGAATGCCCACGGCAGGTCCTTCCGCATGTCACGTCGTGGATCGATGGCATAACCCCAGTGCCTTGCGCGAAGCTTGGTGAACGGCCGTGTCGCCGTCGGCCAGGGATTTGCGGATGAGCGACAATGATCGCACGTCGGCGCCTCGCATCGCTGGCGCGGTAGCGATTGTGTCCCAGGTGATTGAAGGCGTAGAATTTCCGGTGCATTGGGTTGCAGAGCAGCGACGGCATCAAAACGTCCAGCTACCTCGTGAACGCAGTTCGCGCCTATTTTCGTCTTCCATCCTTGGGTTGTGCAGGCATGGCGAAGCAGAAGATGGTCATGTTCGACAAGGATGAAACCAACGAAATATCGAGCGCACGTGGCGTCAATCATCAAAATAGATCCGGCGATGGTTGAGCGCACCTTGGCAAGACGGAATACGGAAAGCGTATCATTGTCGGAAAATTACTGTAGGCCTTCGCCGGGGGCAACCGACGCGAAGTTGCCTTTGACGTCGGCGACCCGCGCTACAGCCGATCTGGAGCCGTAGATCCAAGCGCGGTTTGTGCTAACGGAATAGAGCGGTTGGTAATCGGGGAGATCGCTGTCTCGCAGAACGATGTTGCTGAGGTTGTCAAGAATGAAGGTGCCGCCGCTGGTACTCACAGACAGGACCGCATGGAAGAAATTTCTCTTGCGATCCTGGAGAATGACAAGCGACATGCTCTGCGCCGGAATACCTGCCCTCTGCAGAGCAGTCATCTTCAGTATCGCAAAATCTTCGCAGTCGCCGGCTCGTCGATCGAGGATTTCCAGTGGCTTCGCCCAATAGTCGAATTCGCCGTAGACGAGGC
The DNA here is from genome assembly GCA_003963455.1 of Hyphomicrobiales bacterium. GTDB lineage: Bacteria > Pseudomonadota > Alphaproteobacteria > Rhizobiales > Rhizobiaceae > Mesorhizobium. The sequence continues at coordinate 54,440 of RXJA01000243.1, read as the reverse complement.
TGTCTTTCTTGTAAGCGATCAAGCGGTTTACAGTGCTGTTGACGAAAGACAGCTTGTCGTAGAAGCCTTTGTCTCGAACCACTTCAATCATAGCGGCAAAAGCCGCGCTCTTGCGCTCACAGGCGCCCTCCGTTGAACAGCCGACGATTGCCTGGTAGACGGGCGCCCAGCGCGTGGAAGCAGGAAAGTTGCGCATCGACAAGGCAACCGATCCAAATACGCCGGGAATGACCGCCGCTGTCTGCATGGGGTCGATTTGGACATCGCCTCGCGTCGTCGAAGGATTGGCCCTTCGCTCTAAATTGGCCGAGCCGTAGTCATCGGCAACCCTAGCAGACTGATAGGCTGCGGTAGGCTGCCGTAGCCACGACCTCTCCAGCTGAACGCCACCGAGGTAAGACGGTGCCTGCGGCTTTTCCAGCGATGCGCCAATGTTAGCTATCCCATCAAAATCCGTGCCTGCAATGGACGGCTGCTTCGAGCTGATGAGGCCTACTGCCAGCAATAATACCTGGAGCGTGGTCGCTCCCCATACATGTTTTTGTTTGTTCATAACGTCCACCTCTGACAGTGGACGCTATCAATATCGCCTCAAATTATTGGAAAGGAAGATGGGTAACGTTCCGGCAAACTGATTGGCATATTTGCCATGGAAATTTATTCAAATTTTTAACTTTCTGACCGGTTGACCCTTTTCACAACCGCGATGGTGTCCGGCTGCGTCAGTTCATAGAAAGGCCTGCGAACAACTGAATGCGACGCTTACTATGGCCCGTTGACCTGAGCCTGACACGAAAGTCGATCGGGTCGGCCCAGCGGACCTCAGCTGCGGACTTTCGCGTCAAGCTCTAGCTAAGGTATCAGCTAAAGCCATGCGAGATAGTTGCTCCAACGCTTGGCGCTTCGGTCCGGAGCAATGCGCCACCCGACGAAAGCCTCCCTAATCGCGCTGGATTGAACACCAAGGTACTTGTGACCGATCTACACGTGGCAAACGTCGAGCTCACGCGTGGCGCCGCCTCGATCCGCGCGGAAAACGTACCAACTCGCGACGCATATCTTTGTCGACAGCAACGGTCGCGATCTCGGCGGCTATATTGCCGATGCGTTGAAGGCAGTCGCGGAGCGCATGAAGCTGCCGCTCAACAACACCGTTGATTGAGTGGCCAGCTCAAATTTCTTCAGTGGTCTAAGACACACTTTTCATTTTCCTGTTGCTCGAGCAGGCCATGGCCGAGTTGAAGGAAGAGCGTGCGACCAAAAGCGCGCCTTCACCCGCGTAGACTCTCTAGGGGCGATCATGCGCGGTGCGGCCGAAGATGATGACGGGTCGTCGCCATCATGGCCGGTCTCACGGGTCGCGCAATATGCGGAGGCGTGGGAACCCGGATCAACGGAGTTGCGACAAGATCTATGATAACAATTTTCGCCATGTCGGGATGAACATCGGAACACGTTGTTGGTAAGTTCGGTATTCCATACCAAATTCAGCAACCAGGGAAGATTCTTCGCGTTGCGCTAATCTTATATACATACCAAAGACTATTGGAGCAAGAATGATCGTAAGGGCCGTCGGCCAGTCGATAATCTCACCGGCTACAACAAGAAAAATCCCTGCATACTGGGGATGCCGTATAAGGCTATATGGACCACTGTTTACCAAGTGGTCTCCGGCGAAGTGAATTCGTACCCAGCCTTTAACAATAAGCAGAGCACCGGCCATCAAGATCGAATAACCGATTAGCGTCTCGATCACCGAGCCGATTTCGCCGGCACCGAGCAGTGCGGACCAAAGGTGCCCGCTGGAATGAGTAAGGGGAAGTTTTTGGGGGAGAAAGCTCGACAGCAGATAGAGAGTCAGCGGAAATCCATACATTTCCGCATAAAGCGCTATAATGAATGCTTGAACGACTCCAGCACCTGTTCGCTCACGCCAACCGGCAGGGGCAAGAAAATGGTAAAGGCCCCACGACATTAATGTGACAATCAACAGCGCATATGGCCAGAGTTCCATCCATTCTTGAATTGACCAGTCCGATTCCATCGCCAATCCCTGTGAAATGCGGCACGTCTTAGCCTGCGTGGGCCGTGTACCAGATGCAATGCTGAACACGATCCAATTGAAAGGTGGCGCGCGGAAGGCAATCGGCCGAGCACACCGCGACGTGGCCGTTTTTCTCTGATCACTGCCCTGCAAAGCTCGAATGAGCGGCATCTTATGGCAACATCTGCGTGATTTAAGCTCCAGGAGGTCGTTCGCTCAGCGAGGATCGGCAACGGCTTCCGTTAACAGCTCCACCGATTGCGTTGCTAAAGTCGATCACGATGATCAAATACCCGCACTGGTAGGGGGCTTTCATGACATGGACGGGCGCGGGCGCATTTGTCATCCTCGTGCTCACCTATGCCGGCGTCGCCGTCGGCCGCGTTCCGGGCTTGCGCCTCGACCGCGCCGGCATTGCGCTTCTGGGCGGCGCCGCCATGATCGCGATCGGCGCGATCGGCATCGAGGATGCCTACAAGGCCATCAATTTCGACACCATCACGCTGCTGCTCGGCATGATGATCGTGGTCGCGCATCTGAAGGTCTCGGGCGCGTTTCGCGCGCTCGGCGGCTTTGGCATCGAGCATGCCCATGCGCCTTTCATGATTTTGGTGATGGTGACGCTGTTGACCGGTGTGCTCTCTGCTTTCCTGGTCAACGACGCGATCTGCCTGGTGATGGCGCCGATCGTCGTCCACGTCACCCGCGTCATCAACCGCAATCCCGTACCTTACCTCATCGCCACCGCCACGGCCTCGAACGCCGGCAGTGTCGCCACCATCACCGGCAATCCGCAGAACATGGTGATCGGTGCGCTGTCGGGCATTTCCTATCCGGCCTTCACGCTGGCGCTCGCGCCGGTGGCGCTGTTCGGCCTCTTGGCGGTTGTCGTCATCATCCGCATTGTCTACCGCGCCGATTTCTCGCGTCCCGCCGAAGTCAGCCCCGAGGTCTATCGCGGCCGCATGCTGCCCGGCCAGGTGCTGAAGGCCACCATCGTCTGCGTGCTGCTGGCGCTCGCCTTCTTTGCCGGCGTCCCCGTCGCCAAGGCAGCGCTGATTGCCGGCGCTTTCCTGCTGGTCACCCGAGCAATCAAGCCGCGGCGCATCTACCGCGAGATCGACGGGCCGCTGCTTTTCATGTTCGCCGGCCTGTTCGTGGTGGTGGCGGGCGCCGAGCGCATGCTGCTCACACCCGACATGATCGCCTGGGCGAAGAACATCGGCCTCGACGATGTGTGGCGGCTCTCCGGCTTCACCGCGGTGCTTTCCAACATCATGAGCAATGTGCCGGCAGTGCTGGCGCTCCGACCCTTCATCCCCGGGTTGGAAAATCCGGAGCGCGCCTGGCTGGTCGTGGCGATGAGCTCGACGCTCGCCGGCAATTTCACGCTGCTCGGCTCGGTCGCCAATCTGATCGTCGCCGAGCAGGCAAAGGCGGCCGGCAAGGAGCTTTCCTTCTTCGCTTTCTTCAAGGTCGGGCTGCCGCTGACGCTAGTCACGCTTGTCGTCGGCACGGCCTGGCTGAACACTGGTGGATGACTGGTGATACGGCCTTGCTGTTCAGTCCCGAGGTGGCCGGATCGAGCCGGAACCGGTCTGGCTGCTTGGCCCATGTCGTACAGATGGCTTCCGCAGGGTGCGAGGCCGTGAAGTGTCTTGAGCTGCCTGGCGAAGTTGTATCCTCCAAGGAAGGCAGCAAGATGATTTTCGAGTTGACGGTGGGTCGCTTAGTGATATCGCCGGACGGTTGCCTCGTTCAGCGTTCGGTTCATCTGTTTGGCCTGCTGCCGATCTTTCGGACACGCGGTTAAGCTAGCATAGCTCGTTCCTCGAACTCGACGGGGCTGAGGTAGCCGAGTATCGAGTGCCTTCGCAGGGGGTTGTAGAAGCGCTCGATGTAATCGAACACGTCCGCCCTGGCATCATCCCGTTCTCGTGAGTTCTCAACTTGTCAAAATAGCCCCGCCAAGCTGCGCGGACGGACGGATCATCACGTTCCCGATCCGACCATGCTTTCAACGGACCGTTCGTCCGATTGCGAGCAAGGAGGCGGAGGTTGCTATGCTTCAGCCATTCTTCCTGAGCCAACCGAGGAGTTCGGGGCCGAGAAGCCGGGCGTTGATGGCCTCGTCGCTTTGCTGCACGAACCCCTCTACATCCCGCTCGACGACGGCGCCAGTATTCTTGAACCGTCTTGCGATTTCCTCGAGGAACTTGAAGTCGACGTGCTCGTCGCACGTTCCGAGGAAAAGGAAGTAGACCTCGTCTCCCCGGTTCTGCGACTCCTCCAGCACCCGTATGGTGCGCGCTTCGTCGCTTTCGTCATTCTCGCCATCGGTGACGAAGATGATTATCGAGCGCTTCTTCTGCCCCGCCGCGTGCTCGGTCGGCCTTCCGAAAAACCGGCTGAGGAAGCCCCCCTTCTCCCGCGGCAGCCAGCCCAGGTGCCGCAATGCCTTTTCGAGCACATAACTGTAGGTGGTGCCGTCGCCCCAGCCGGGCACGCGCCCGACGACGTTGCGCACGATGTAGTTGTCGGAGTCCTCCGGGGTGACCGTGCCGACATAGTGGGCATTGTCACGTCCACCGCTGAAGGTGAAGACATCCATCTGTCCGTCCGGATCGAGAACCATGCCGTACGGGACGAGCCGCTGAAGAAGCAGGCTCGTCGTCCCCTCCTCATGCTCGTGCTCAAAGGAGCCTGAGACGTCGATGATGAAGACGAGTTCGGCCTTGATACCGGCCGCGACGCCAGCCTTGTTGAGCGAAAGACGAAGATTCCTTGCCGATTTGTGGAGGTCCAGCTGAATGGGCATCGCGCTTCCTTTCAGGTTTGCATTTGTTCGACGATGCTCCGGAGCTGGCGAGCAAGCTCGCCGGTCTCGGTCGGCGTGAGCCTGCGTTCGCTCTGGAGGACGGAAAGGGATGCGATCGCGCCCAGCCATGCCGGCAGTGTCACGAGCGCCACGTTCTGGATGGCGTCGATGAGCCGCAGCGGCTGCTCGATTTGGGTTGCCCTGACCATCGTGCTGCCTCGTATCTGCGCGACGCTTTGCGTCAAGCTCATGGAACGCTCGAAAAAACGTCGCGAAAACTCGGTCGAGCGCTTGCTCTCGTAATCCGACAGAAACTGCGCAGCCAGGGCGGCGGCATCCATATCATCGCCGATCTCGTCCATCCGGCGCGACTGGCGCTGGAAACGCTCCTTGAGATCCAGAAGGTCGCCGAGTGCGGCACGCATGAGCTTCACCATCTGGTCGAGCTCGACCCGCGCGGCCTCCAGTTCGTTCAAGGTATCTATCCTGTGGTTCAGGCCTCTCAAATAGTCTGCAATCGCCCCGCCGGCGCGCGTCGCGGTGCCGACGGCCTCGATATCGATCGACCGCAAGATAGCCATCATGCGATTGAGATAGCCCGTCGCCCTTGCAAGCGGCTCGGCTCGCGACAGCGAGAGGTTCTCGGAAACGAGGTCGCTGTAATCTTCCTGGCTGCGCTGCCCCCAGAGCACGGCGGTGCGCTCGGTCGCATCCTCCGCGACGTAGGTCTCCACCAGGCGCAGCGCCCTCTCGATCACGCCGGGCGTCGCGCCTGGAGACAGCTTCTTGAGTTCCCCGAGATCAACCGGGATACGCTTGCGCTCCACACCGGGGACCATCGTCGGACCGATGGCTCTTGGCGCTACCAGATGGCGAGACTCCGATGGCCCTCGCACTCCTTCCGCTGAAGACGGCGCAGGCCTGTCGTCCAGGCGGTCGATGACCGTCGGCCGGAGCTTCCCCGTCTTCAGCTCCAGCTTTTCGCCAGGAGGGCGATTACCTTTTTCGTCCGCCACGGCGACCTCAGGAGAAGTGACCAAGAACGTCGTTGAAATTCCCCTTGAAGCCCCGCCCCACCGCCGCGTATTCCCAGCCGTTGTCGCCGAGAAGTAGACTGCCGAACTGAACGACGTTGAATTCCTTGAATTCGCCGGAAAGCACGTAGGAGCCGAGTTCCTTGCCGCCATCGTCGACGATGGCGATCGTCGCCTTCTCGATCTCGGAAAAGGTCTCCACCTCCCTGGCAGTGGAATGGATCGTCACGAAGATCGGAATTTCGTTGACGCCCTCTGCTATCCTGGAGCCGTCGATCGTAATAGTCTCGGCGGAGCCTTGCGTTCTCACGTCTCCGGAATGCCTCAGTCCGCCGCTCGGGGTTTCGAAGGAGCCGTCGGCGTTGGTCGGGAGCGCTCCACCCTTGGGATTCATGCTCCTGGTGTTGTAGGTCGAAAGGATGCTCGATAGCTCATCGACCTTGGCGCCGGTCCCATCGTTGCGGGCCTCGAGCGCATGCAAGTCGATATCGTGCAGATGCGCGTGCTCGCATTCCCATGTGACCGTCACCGCAAAACGCGCGCCCTTGGTCAGGGAAAGCTGGAGCTTGGGAACGCTCCCGCCAGGCTTTTCCAGTGAAAGCATGAGCATTCATTGTCTCCCTGTCGACTGTATGGTGCCGCCGCCACACGGCGGCACTCCGATGTTCATGCGTTTGAAAGATTTGCGAACTCTGCGCGCGCCGCCGCGAATTTTTCCCGCGCCACCGCGAACTGCTCCTCGGCCTTCTTTTTCGCAGCCTCGACCAGTCCGTGTATCTCCTTCGTCGTGGCGATGACCTGAGCGATCTGCTCGGCCTGCGCAAGACGGTTCTCGCCCGGCGCCTGCGCGGCGGAAACCGCGACATCTTTCAGCGCGCGCCCGCGGATATCGGTGAGTTGCTTGTCGAGACGCGCTTGCCGCGCCGCGAGTTGCTGGACCCCTTTGACCGCGAAGGCGCCGTGAATGGAGAGGAGCGTCATCTTGATGGACGCGAATCTCGCTGCCACGGTCGTCGCGGTTTCCTGCAGGGTGGTGATACCCGCCTGTTCGATCTGCTGAATGACCATTTGGTCGGCAGGGAGCCGCGTATAGGTTCCCTCAAGCGCGAGCGCCCGGCTCTCGAGAAGGCGGAGCTTGTCACGAAGCTCCTGCACCCGGACCTGCGCCACCACGTCGCCGGGATTCTGCCTTGCCCGCACTGCCTCCGCTTCGACATAGCTTTTCGCCTTCTCTAGGAAGGCTCGCGCCACCGCCGCATCGAGAGTGAAATCGGCGAAATGCGCTCCGTAGCTTTGCTTGAGCGTTTCGAGCGACTGGAGCTCCGCGAAGAGCTTCTGCATCTCGTCGCGCAGTGCGCCTTCGAGCTCACCCATCTCGTCGGCGAGCGTCTTGGTGCGGCTGCTGACGATCTCGCCCACCTGGTCCAGAATATCCTGGATGAGCTTTTCGGGGTCCTTGCCGGTGATTTTCGCCCAGAGGCTTTTCAATATCCCGGGCTTTTCACCGTTCTGCACAAGGTCGAGTATCTCCGGCAGTTTGGCGTCGTCGACACCCTGTTCGAGGCGACCGAAGAGAGCGAAAACGGCCGACGCCGTTTTCTTGTCGAGCCGTGCGAGGAAGCCGTCGAGCGTCTTGTGGAGGCCTGTCTCGGCATCGAGACCGATCTTGATGATGTCGCCAGGCGGCATCGCCGCGAAGTCAAGCGCGGCCAGCGCCTTCTCGGCGGCCGGCTGCTGATCTTCCCGCAGGACGATGGCGCCGGTGTCGAGCCGTGCCATGGGCACTCCTGGCGTTACGGCGACCCCTGCCCGCCTGGGCCCCGCGCCGATGACGGTGGGCTTCATGTCCTTCCTCCCAGTCATATTCCTTGCCTAAAGAACGCCGCCCGCATGGTAGATTAATTGCCGGGTGAATACGACAGAGAAAGCCGGTGATCCCGAAGCTGCGACATCAAGGCGGTTTGGCATTGTTTGGCGCGATATCATCAGCCTGACATCTCACCACTCGAGCCTGAAGTCGCCGAGCGTGGTGGCGCTGACGTCGCAGGACCCGCCGGGCAAGACGACGCACGGTACCGCAGACATGATGGCGCAAGCGGCTGGCATCAGCGCCAGCGCGGTGCGCCGCGTCTTGAAGGTGCACGGCCTGCAGCCCCACCACTGCTGACGCCGCTCACAAGCATCCCAAGATGCGGGCTTGGCTCGACCGCCATCAGCGCTTCACTTTCCACTTCACGCCGACCTCGTGCTCGTGGCCCAAAGTAGTCGAGGGTTTCTTCGCCAAGCTGTCGAAGCGTCGCCTCAGGCGCGGCGTCTTCCACTCCGTTGTCCACCTCCAGGCCGCAATCAACCGCTTCCTCGAAGAGCACACCAAGAACCTAAGCCCTTCAGTTGGGCCGCCGACCTCGACAAGATCATCGCCACCGTCAACGTAGGCACCAAGTGTTAGATTCCATCCACTCGCAGCCAACGATGCGGTTGTGCAACCGGCACGAACGAGGCATCGCCTCCAATATGCCGTCCGGACTCGGCGATAAGCATCTTGTCAGCGAGCATCGCACTCCTACGGATCGGCAAGGTCATGCAGACGCGCAGCCGGTTGCGTTGCTCGAGTTGGACCCAATAGTCCTGGCAGGCACCTCATGTAGATACTGGCACGTGTTCATCACCGAATTTGGAACTGCCCAAGCCATCTGCATTGGAAGCATAGGAGGCAAAAGAGGCAAAGCCGGCCGCCGACACATGAGCATTCCCGTCGTACGGCCGGCTGGCTCACCCGCCATCAATGCAACTTGAGAACTTCGGAACTCCCGCGAATTGCGGCATTGATTTGCGTCAAGGTGCGATGCGACATCGAATTTATATTGGTGCCATGAAAATCGCGTTGGTTCAGCTACGGATATTACTGGCCGCCATCCTCCTCATTGCGGGTGGTGGCATTGCTAGTCTAGCCGGGCAGGCTTCTGCGATGGGAGCCGGCCCGGAGGTCACGGCTGACGTTGCGGCGATCTCAACGATCATCTCGCACAAGATGATGGGTCACGTCGCTTTCACGCACCAGGGCAACCATCGCGCCCCATGTGGTGATTGCCTGGATTGTGTGCATTCGACCGGCTCCGGATGTTGTTTCGCAAGCCTTGCTGCCGTCGAATGCGGAATTCCTTGTGACACCCCCGACGCCATCCGCTTCATGGTGGGTAAAACGGCCCTAGTGATCGGCGTCGATCCCGAGGCCCTCCTGCAACCTCCCCAAATCCTCGCCTGATTTCGCGCTTCGCGATCCTTGGGATCGTCGAATCCAGCAAGGCACGTCGATAGGTCCCATAAGCGCAAACGATCCGCGAAACCAAGCCGGCAGCGGCGATCTCGGCTGCCTTCGCGCCCAGTTCATAGCTTGATCGATTCACACCAACGATAAGGAAATTATCATGAAAACCCACCTTCGATTGATCACACTTGCAGCGTTCGCGACCCTGTCAGGCGCGGCGCTTGCTCAGACAGATCCGCACCATCCGGCGCCCGACGCATCACAAACCACGACGGCGGCACCGGCCGCTAAGGCGATGCCAGGCGGGCTGCCCGCGCAGTGCACGGCGATGATGTCCATGATGCAACAGATGATGCCCATGATGCAGCAGATGATGCAGGGCGGCATGATGCAAGGCGGTCAGGGCGGCGGAATGCAGGGCGGCACGATGCAGGGCGGAATGCAGGGCGGCACGATGCAGGGCGGCATGCAGGGCGGCATGACGCAGGGCCAGGGCGGCGGTATGACGAACATGCCGATGGGCACTGCCAACATGTCCGAGGCCTCCAGGAACTACATGCAGGCGATGAAGCAAATGGATGGGCCGATGATGCAGGGCATTCAGGCCGGCGATCCCGATGTCGCTTTCGTCCAGGCGATGATCCCGCATCACCAGGGGGCGATCGACATGGCTCGCGCGGCTCTGCAGTTCGGCAAAGATGATCAGGTCAAGGTATGGGCCAATCAGATCATCACCGCTCAGCAAGCCGAAATCGCCGCTATGCAGGAATGGCTCAAGCAACACGCGAAGTGACAGGAGGAAGCCGTGAACAAACTGAGCGTTCTGTCCGTCGGCATTGCGCTAGGCGTGACACTGGCCCTGATGAGCATGTTCTGTGCTCTGGCCTTCGCCATCTGGCCGGACGCAACGCTCGATTTTTTCGGCGCCGTCGCCCACGGGCTTGACCTCAGTTCGGTCAGGTCGACGGTGCCGATGAGGCCTGGCCGTATTCTCTATGGTGTCCTCGGCCTTGGCATCGTCGGCCTCGTAGCGGGTGTCGTGTACGCCTCGATCTACAATGTCGTCGCCACTGGGCGTCGGTAAAGCACGTCGAGAACTAAGTGTGAAAGCCGCGCAGCCGGGACAATGTCGTTCGCAACCCCGCTCTGGCAGCAAGGGCAGCCCGTTGTCGGAAAGCGCTTGATGGCCACGCGGTTGCTACGGCGTTCCCTTGATTGCGTCGGGGGGGTTCGAACGCGTCATCCCGTCGCGATGGCCGGGCGCTCTGGCTGAAGAGCCACGTCCATCGGTTTTGCCGAGCGCTCGACCAGTATCGCCTTGCAAACCGAAAAAGTGAGTTTTGTTAAACCCTGACCCGGGCCGGATGTTTCGACAGCCTGGAGTTCAAACCGAAGGAGATGATCATGAAGCGTCGAGATTTCTTGAAAGTTGCGCTAGCCGGCGCGGCAGGACTCGCGGTACCGGCAGTCCCACTTGGACCGGCCTTTGCAGGTCAGGTGGGCGGCCAGGAGCGGCTTGGCATCGTCCGCCGCACCATCGAGGTGAACGGCAAAGCTGCAACCGTCTTCGGCATGCAGAGGGCGGACGGCACGCCAGGCCTTCGCTTGCGGGCGGGCGATGCCTTCAAGGTTTTGCTTCGTAACGAAACCGCCGAACCGACGATCGTACACTGGCACGGATTGACGCCGCCGTGGCCGAACGATGGCGTGGCCGACGCACCGCTGCCGCTCATCGCCGCTGGCACCGATCGCGCCTACGATTTCCCGGTAGGCAAGCCCGGCACCCATTGGATGCACGCCCACACCCTTCAGGAGCAGGCCCTTCTTGCCGCACCGCTGATCGTCACCGACCCCGACAACGACAACAAGGATGAGCAGGAAATCGTTATTCTGCTTCACGACTTCTCGTTCTCATCGCCGGAGGAGTTACTGGCCGGGTTGAAGAACAAGAATATCGGCGGCACCATGCCCATGGGACAGGATAGCATGGACATGTCAGGTGGTGCCGGCAACACCATGGCAGGGATGAGCAATGGCGGTATGGCGACCGATATCAACGACATAGACTACGACGCCTATCTGGCCAATGATCGCACGCTCGACGATCCAGAAGTCGTCTCGATGGAAGCCGGTGGCCGCGCGCGGTTACGCATCATCAACGGCGCAACCGCGACCGCATTCACGATCGACCTCGGCGAACTCGAAGGCGAACTGATCGCCGTTGACGGTCAGGATATCGAGCCGATCAAAGGGCGCCGATTTCCGATGACGATGGGGCAGCGTATCGATGTCCGTGTGCAATTGCCGCGTAAATCCCGCTCCTTCCCGATCCTGGCGCTCCGCGAAGGGAGCAGGGAGCGGACCGGTATCATCCTACGCCCGACGGGCGCGGCAGTGACCAAGCTCGCGACGACCGGGGAAGACGACGCCCCGGTTCTCGATTTGATGCTTGAGGAACAACTGCGTGCCATCGAGCCGTTGGCATCGCGTCCTGCCGACAAGACATTCGACATGGCGCTTACGGGTGACATGGCCGCCTACCGTTGGGGGTTGCAGACCAACGCGCCTCTCGTCGTGGATCCAGGCGACCGCGTCGAAGTCATGCTGCGCAACACCAGCATGATGGCGCATCCAATGCATCTGCACGGCCACCATTTCCAAGTCGTTGCGATCGACGGACGGCGGCTTCCAGGGGCGGTGAGAGATACCGTCTTGCTGCCCCCCAATCGCTCCGTAACGATTGCCGTGGATGCCGTCAATCCCGGCCAATGGGCATTCCATTGCCACCATCTCTACCACATGGCGACCGGCATGATGTCGACCTTCGCCTACCGAGCCTAGAGCATCGCAGGCGGCGGCGATTGTCCGCAGCCTGCAACCGAACCGCAGTATGTTGCAGCCGCAAGTATAGGACACTGGCCATGAAAAAGGTGAATCTGGAGGTACGCGACCTCGTCGGCATGATGGATTTCGCAGCGGTTGAAATGCATCTCGCCGCCTTGCCCGGTGTCGCCAGTGTCGCGATGAACGCGGGGTCCACAACCGCAACCGTCGAATTCGACGAAGGGCGGACGAGCCCGGAGATCCTTGCCCGCGAAATCGAGGCTTGCGGTTTCCATTGTCGCGGCGAGACCGTGCCGCGGCATCTGTGCATTCCCGACAGCACGACGATTCCGCCGGGGCATCCGCGCGCGACCTCCGGGCACGCCGGGCATGATCATGCCGGGCACGCGTCCATGATCAAGCCGGCTCCAGCGGACCAGGGGACGGTTGCGGCCAAGGCGTCTCACGACGCCATGGCCCATGAGATGGGACACGGTGCCGGCATGGACATGCAGGGCATGGTCAAGGACATGCGCAACCGGTTCTTCATCAGCCTGGTTTTCGCGCTGCCGATTTTTGCCATGGAGCCGATGGGGCTGGGCGAGCCCTGGCTGCGTCCGCCTTTCGGGATGAGCAAGGATCTGGCGATGTTCTTCCTCGCAAGCGCTGCGATCCTCTATCCGGTCTGGCCGTTCCTGGTCGCCGCCTGGCGGGCCCTGCGCAACGGGGTGCTCAACATGGCGGTGCTGGTGGTGCTGAGCGTAGGCACCGGCTACCTGTTCAGCGTCGGCACTACCTTCTTCTTCGAAGGGCAGCAGTTCTACGAGGCAGCGAGCGTGCTCCTCGTGTTCATCCTGCTCGGGCATTGGCTGGAGATGCGTGCCCGCGCTGGAGCGTCGGCCGCGATCAGGGCCTTGCTCGACCTCGCTCCACCGAAGGCCTCCGTTTTACGTGATGGCAAGGAGGTGGAGGTTGCGACTGCGGACGTCGTGCTCGGCGATATCGTGATCCTGCGGCCCGGCAACAAGCTCCCCGTCGACGGCGAAGTGATCGAGGGCACTTCGACCATCGATGAATCGATGCTGACCGGTGAATCGATGCCGGTGACCAAGAAAGTCGGGGACAAGGTCATCGGAGCGACAATCAACAAGAGCGGCACACTGCGCTATCGCTCCACCAAGGTTGGCGCCGATACCGCTCTCGCCCAGATCGTCAAGCTGGTCCAGGAGGCGCAAAATTCCAAAGCGCCGGCGCAGCTGCTCGCTGACCGCGCCTCGCAATGGCTGGTGCTCGCCGCAATCGTCATCGGGCTTGCGACCTTCGCCGTGTGGTTCTGGTGGATAGGCCAGCCCCTGCTGTTCGCGATGACATTGACCATAACCGTCTTCGTCATCGCGTGTCCCGACGCGCTGGGCCTGGCCACGCCGATGGCCGTCATGGTCGGCACCGGCCTTGGCGCCACGAACGGAATCCTTTTCAAGAATGCAGCCGCGCTCGAGGAGGCGACCAAGCTCGACGTGATCGTCTTCGACAAGACCGGCACGCTCACCATGGGGCAGCCCAAGGTGGTCGAAATCGTCCCGGCCGCCGGCGTAAGCGAAGGCGAGGTCCTGCAAGTCGCAGCCGCCGTGGATCAAGGCTCGGATCACCCGCTGGCACAAGCTATCGTCGAGCGAGCCGGAGACCTGAAGCTTCCCAAAGTTTCGGACTTCCTGAACATCGAAGGCAAGGGTGCCAGTGCCACCATCGGCGGGGCGGCGGTCTTCCTCGGCAACCGGCGCCTCATGGACGAGCAGAAGATCGATCTTCTGGCACTCGGCGAGAAAGCCGAGGCGCTCAAGGGTGAAGGCCGCACCGTCATCCACATGGCGCGGTCCGGCAAGCTGCTCGGGCTCATCGCAATCGCCGACACGCCGCGCCCCACGGCAGTCGCCACAATTGCCAAGCTGCATGACCAGGGCGTTCGCGTAGCCATGCTCACAGGCGACAATGCCGGCACTGCCAAGCGCATCGCCGACGCACTCGGGATCGATATCGTACTGGCCGACGTACTGCCAGGGCAGAAGGCCGAAAAGATCAAGGAGTTGCAAGGGCAGAATCTCAAGGTCGGCATGGTCGGCGATGGCGTCAATGACGCGCCGGCACTGACACAGGCAGATGTCGGATTCGCGATTGGTGCGGGCACCGACGTCGCCATTGAGAGCGCCGACATCGTGCTGATGAAGAGCGACCCCTATGATGTGGTCGGTGCAATGACGCTCTCGCGCGCGACACTGCGCAAGATGCACCAGAACCTGTGGTGGGCGGTCGGCTACAATCTCATCGCCTTCCCGATCGCGGCGGGCGTGTTCTACCCGTTCCTGCTAAGCCCTGAGATTGCAGCGCTGGCCATGTCGGGCAGTTCGGCCCTCGTGGCCATCAACGCTCTGCTGCTCAAGCGAACCAGGCTCGAAGGCATTCGACCTGCCGCCGCATCGATGACCGAAGGCGTCGCCCATCAGCATCCGAGCGGCGCACAGGCATGAGCGTGTCGATGCAAGGTCACCTGCCCACGTCGCGGTAGATCCTGGGCGCCTCCTGGCGGCTTCGGCGCTGGCACCGAGTTGCTCATGGCAGGGCCCGAAGCTGCCTCAACGGATCTGGCTGGGAATTGCTACCCTCACGAGGGTTAAGGACGAGTGCTCTCATATTATTTCAAAGCTTTGACAACGGCTTGGAGGGTTACGTGACGGCAAATTCCGCACCATCACTTCAATTTCTCGGTGCCACAGGAACAGTTACCGGATCGCGGTATCTGCTCGAAACGGATGGACATCGCATCCTGATCGACTGCGGTCTCTTTCAGGGCTACAAGCAGCTGCGCGATCGCAATCGCGCGACATTCCCGGTGCCACCCGGAACCATCGATGCGGTGCTGCTGACCCATGCGCATCTTGACCATTCGGGTTACATTCCTGCTCTCGTGCGTGATGGCTTTGATGGCAAGATCATATGCACGCCCGCCACCGCCGAGCTGTGTTCTCTGCTGCTGCCCGACAGCGGCCACCTTCAGGAAGAGGAGGCAAGATACGCGAAGGAGCGAGGCTACTCCAAGCATGCCGACCCTGCGCCGCTCTATACTGTTGAAGATGCGAAGGCCTCGCTGGAACATATCGAAACTCGGGATTTCGATAGCGAATTCGAAGTTCGGCCCGGCGTTCGAGCCTGTTTCCTTCACGCGGGGCATCTTCTTGGCGCCGCCCAGATAAGCTTGAAGTTGGCCGGCACGACGCTGCATTTCAGCGGTGATCTCGGGCGCCCGCAAGACCCACTGATGCGGCCACCCAAACCGCTGCTCGAGGCAGACATACTTGTGTGCGAGTCCACCTATGGCAACCGCAGACATCCGCGAATTGACGCTGAGGCGGAACTCGCTCCGGTGATCCGGCGTGTCGCGGCTCGAGGCGGCGTGATCGTCATCCCGGCGTTCGCCGTCGGCCGCGCCCAAGGCATCATGCTGCACATTGCTCGCCTTCGTCAGCGTGGCGAGATCCCAACCCTGCCCGTCTTCCTCAACAGCCCGATGGCTATCGACGCCACGGAAATCTACCACCGTTTTCATGACGAGCACCACGTCAGCGTCGATGAATGTCGAGCCATGTATTCGATCGCGACACTGGTGCGCTCTGTCGAAGAATCCAAAGGCCTGAACCTCAGGCGGGGGCCGATGATCATCATATCGGCAAGCGGTATGCTCACGGGAGGACGGGTGCTGCACCACCTTCAGGCGTTCGGAGCGGATGCGCGCAATGCGATCTTGCTTTCCGGCTACCAGGCTGGGGGCACGCGAGGCGCGGCTCTTGCGGGCGGCGCAGACCATCTGCGGATGTTTGGACATGACGTCCCGATCCGTGCGGAAGTCGTTCAGCTTGAGAGCTTTTCCGGTCATGCGGACGCCGACGAAATTCTCGAGTGGATGCGCCACGCTCCTCGTCCACCTAAGATGACGTACCTCACGCACGGCGAGCCCGACGCCGCGGATACATTGCGTGGCCGCATCAATCGCGAACTGCAGTGGCAAGCCCGTGTCCCCGAGCATCTTGAAGGGATTAGTTTGGAGCATCCGACATGAACAGCGCTCATAGCCGGTTGCGCCTCGTCCGAGCAGGCATCGACACATACCAGCAACCGGTGGTCTACATGCATCGCGACTGTCATGTCTGCCGGTCGGAGGGCTTTAAAGCGCTCACCCGGGTACTGGCGCGTAGTGGCGACCGGGAGGTGGTTGCCACACTCAACGTCGTTGTCGATGACCACCTCGAACTGGATGTGGCAGCATTGTCCGAAGCCGCGTGGACGGCGCTCCGACCAGGCCATGAAGCATGGGGCGTATTCAGTCACCCAGAGCCGCCCGCTTCGGCACCAGCGCTGAGGGCGAAAGTCTTCGGCCAGCGGCTCGGGGAGGCAGACTTCCTTGCCCTTATGCGAGACACTGTCGCTAATCGGCTGTCGGATATCGAACTGACGTCCTTCATCACGGCCTGCGCCGGCGAACGGCTCGATGAGCAAGAAACGATCGCGCTCACCAAAGCGATGCTCGCGGTCGGAAAACGCATCGATTGGGGTAGCGGCGCGATATTGGACAAGCATTGCGTCGGCGGCCTTCCAGGAAACCGCACCACGCCGATTGTCGTTGCGATCGTTGCTGCCGCTGGTCATCGAATCCCAAAGACGTCCTCGCGCGCCATCACCTCCCCTGCCGGCACGGCCGACGCGATGGAGGTTATGGCGCCGGTGGCGCTGGACCTCCAAGCCATGCGAGGCGTAGTCGAACGCGAAGGAGGCTGCATCGTCTGGGGCGGAAATGTTGGGCTCAGCCCAGCCGACGACATTCTGATCCGCATCGAGCGCCCGCTCGACTTCGACAGCGACGGTCAACTGGTTGCAAGCGTGCTATCGAAAAAGGCTGCGGCTGGCTCCACCCACGTGGTCATAGACATGCCCATCGGACCGACCGCCAAGGTGCGCTCTGTCTCTGCAGCCACGTTTCTTGAGGCAAGGCTCATAGCTGCGGCCCAAGCTCTTGGACTTAATCTCTCGGTGCTCCGCACTGATGGTCTGCAGCCCGTTGGCTTCGGAATCGGTCCGGCTCTTGAGGCGCGGGACGTGTTGAGCGTCTTGCGCAACGACGCGGCAGCACCCCGCGATCTCCGCAGCCGTGCGCTCGACATTGCTGGCATCTTGCTGGATGCCACACCCCGGGCGGTGCCGGGAAAAGGTCGGGCCATGGCATCGAGGTTGCTCGACAGTGGCGCGGCTCTCCGCAAGTTCATGGCGATCTGCGAGGCACAGGGCGGCTTTACCGAGCCGGGAGTGGCCCCTTACATCCGTCCGGTTTTCGCCAACCGAACCGGCCAGATCCACCAGATTGACAACCGTCGGCTTGCAAAGGTCGCCAAGCTCGCCGGCGCTCCCGCCAGCGCCATTGCTGGAATTGATTCCCGCCTTCGCATCGGCGACAGTACCAAGATCGGGGAGCCCTTGTTTCACGTCCACGCCCGGTCACCAGGAGAACTGGAATATGCACTGGAGTATGCTTCGGCTCATCCGGACATAATCGAGATCGGGCTCGGACAATGACCCGCGTGCTGCTTCCTTTCCCGTTGCAGCGACCGCTGGCTGACGCGATAGCCCCGTTGCTGGGCGCGCGAACCGGCCGGCTGGACTGGCGCCACTTTCCGGATGGGGAATCCCTGGTCGCGATCGAACAGGATTTGCGCGGCTCCGATGTTGCGCTCGTCGCCAGTTTGCGCAATCCCGATGCACTCGCCCTGCCGCTGCGGTTCGCGGGCGCGACAGCTCGCGAGTTCGGCGCGCGCTCCGTTGGCCTTATTGCGCCTTATCTGGCCTACATGCGCCAGGATAAGCGGTTCAATCCCGGCGAAGCAGTGAGCGCGCCAGTGTTCGCACGTTTCCTGGCGGAAAGTTTCGATTGGCTGGTGACGGCAGATCCCCATTTGCACAGGAATCCCAAGCTTTCCGCTCTGTTTCGGATTCCGGCTCATGTGGTGGCAACGGCTTCTCTTGTGGCAGATTGGATTCGAGACAACTTTCCGAACGCAATCCTGATAGGTCCCGACAGTGAAAGCGGCCAATGGGTATCCGACATCGCTCACCGCGCCGGCGTTGCCTTTCAGATCTTGACGAAAACCCGACGCGGTGACCGCAACGTCGATGTAAGCCTTCCTTCGATTGACGCGGCTCGCAGCCGAACCCCAATCATCGTTGATGACATTGTTTCGTCGGGAGGGACCATGATCGAAACTCTGGGTCACCTAAGGCAACTTGGTCTGCCTCCTGCAGTCTGCATCGTCATTCATCCCATCTTCGCTCAAGACGCCTACGCGCAGCTGTTGGCGGCCGGCGCCGAAAGGGTCGTGAGCACAGACTCGATTCCGCATCCGTCGAATTCGATTTCCATTGCCAGCTTGCTGGCCGACACCAGCGCCGAATTGTTCGGAAACGCCCCGTCGAGGTAAAGGTCGTGACCACGTCGCTCGCCTGTTCTCGCATGATGAGCGCCACTTGCATCGACCGCCTCGTCACCGGCGCTCTATAGGATGCCTCGGGATGCTGACATCCCTGGTCTCATCGGTGGTCGAATTCCTGACGGCGCACCCGCGTGTGGCCTATCTAGCGGTGTTTCTGCTGGCGCTTTCGGAGTCGATCCCGATCATCGGCGTCGTCATCCCCGGCACCGCCGTGATCCTCGCGCTCAGCACCCTAGTGCCGAGCGGCGTATTGTTGCTCTGGCCGTTGCTGATCGCCGCCACTTCAGGCGCCATCGCTGGTGATGGCTTTTCATTCTGGCTCGGGCACCGATACCATCGCGAAATTCTTGGCCTCTGGCCACTAAATCGGCGCCCCGATCTGATTGAGCGCAGCGAGGCCCTTTTCAGGCGTCACGGCGACAAAAGCATTTTTCTCGCACGCTTCACACCGGGCGTCCGCGCCTTCATTCCGCTCTTCGCCGGCATGCTGGGAATGTCGGTCAGACGGTTCTATGCCGTCAATGTGGCGTCGGCGCTCGCCTGGGCTCCGTCGCATATCCTGCCCGGTGTACTCGTCGGTGCCGCCTTCGGCATTTTCGGTGCGGCTGCAAGGCCGCTGGCGATCCTGCTGATCGTTCTGGTCGTGGCAAGTTGGGTGGTTCTGCATGTGGTGCGCTGGGCGTTGCGCCGCGGCATAGCCTTGCTCATCGTAGGTGGGGAATGGCTACGGACCTGGGCCGGCACCCACGACACCTGGCTCGGCCGCAATCTCACCAGTTTGTTTGATCCTTTACAGCACGAGGCGCGGGCTCTCGCATTGCCGATGGTTCTGCTCGTCGGAGCAGCATGGCTGTTCTTCGGCGTCCTTGAAGATGTAGTCAGCGGCGATCCGTTAGTGCTCGCTGACGGCGCGATCTATCGCGCCCTCCAGGATCTTCGCACCGCACCCGGCGATGTGGTGATGATCGCCATCACCGAGCTCGGCGACACCGCCGTCGTGGTGGCGGTCACAATCATCATCTTTCTGTGGCTTGCGTGGAAGCGCGCCTGGCGCACGGCCGCCTATTGGATCGCTGCAATCGCTGGAGCTTCGGCCCTTAACACAGCCATCAAGGTAGCTTTGCATCGAGCCAGGCCAGGTGAATCGCTCTATCCCGGCTGGAGTGCGTTTTCCTTTCCAAGCGGCCATAGCACAGTCAATATGGTGCTCTACGGATTCCTCGCCTTCCTTATCGCGCGTGAACTTCGCCCCGCGTTGCGCGTCTTGGTCACACTCGTTACAGCGATCCTGATATTCATGATCGCGTTCTCACGCCTCTATCTAGGTGAGCATTGGCTGTCCGACGTGCTCGGAGGATTGGCATTCGGATCCGCGTGGCTCGCGCTGCTTGGACTGTCCTATCTGCGCCGCCAAACCGAACGCATTGAACCAAGTCGGCTGCTCACAGTCGGATGTGCGGCGCTCATCCTCGCCGGAGGCTTTCATATCTACCGCAGCAATGCGACGGATATCCAGCGATACGCAATCAAAAGCGCGACGCAATCAATGGCGGCCGCTGATTGGTGGGCGTCGGATTGGCAGCAACTGCCGGCACGACGCATCGACCTTACCGGCGAGACGCAAGAGCCTCTGACGTTCCAGTGGGCCGGTAGCTTGCAAAGCCTGCAAAACGTCTTGCTGCGGAAGGGCTGGCACACATCGGCAGCTTGGGCGCCATTGAGCACTCTGACCTGGTTCACCGGATCGGCCAGTGCGGCCAATCTTCCGGTTGTTCCCTTTCTCGCCGGCGGTCGCTTTCCCAGCCTTACCCTTATTCGACAGTCCGGTGACGTTGTATTCTCGGATTCTCGTCTCGTGCTCCGGCTGTGGGCAGCCGACGTCGAGGTTACCAACGGACAGACTGCGCCACTCTGGATCGGGTCTGCCGTCGAGGAGCGTCTCGATCATCCCCTCTCGCTTGTCACACTGGCACTGACGCAGCCTGACATGAACGCACCACGGAACGCGCTGGCCGCCGCGCTTGATGGTGGGCGCTTGGTTTCCCGAGCAAGTAGGATCCCGGAGGCAGATTGGGACGGGCAGGTACTATTGGCTCGCCAAGGCGAGATGCGGAAATGACGTCCGAATAGTTGCCGATCACCCGTTGAACCGACTTGTATATCGGGCAGAAGGTATCCTGTCGCTCTCGGCGACGCGACGTCCGCGAAAACGACCTATTGAACAGCGTCTTCGCTGAATAACGTCTCGATCAGCGTGCGTCAGTGCGTCGTCGGCGCTAGTTTACTCCAGGAATGGCATTCGCCGTCCAATAAGGCACGAACAGCGGCTACGACTGACGCGCGAGCATTATCCTGAAGCGTGACAAGGCCGCCGCAACAAACGCAGCACCAAGCGCTGCCATTGCTGCCAGGTCCCTCCAGACGAGGTCAAGTCCGGCGCCGCGATAGAGGACCGATTGCGCGAATCTGACAAAATGTGTCGACGGTGATGCGTACATCACGTATTGCAGCAACACAGGCATGCTCTCGAAGGGCGTGAACGAGCCTGACAGCAAGAACATCACGATGAAGACCGGGATCGCCAACAGCGCGAATTGCGGCATCGAGTTGGCGATGGTGGCCAGCAAGATGCCGAGCGATGTCACGGCGAACAGATAAACGGCGGCCCCGGCGAGGAAGAATTCCACCGACCCCACGATTGGCACTTGGAGCGCGAACTGCACGACGAGGTGCAAGGAAAGCCCTGCTGCGATCAGAACGATCAATCCATTCGCCCAGATCTTTGCCGCAAGAATTTCGTTCGGCAGCACAGGCATCACCAGCAAGTGCTCGATGGTGCCGCGCTCGCGTTCGCGCATCACCGC
The DNA here is from genome assembly GCA_003963455.1 of Hyphomicrobiales bacterium. Classification (GTDB taxonomy): domain Bacteria; phylum Pseudomonadota; class Alphaproteobacteria; order Rhizobiales; family Rhizobiaceae; genus Mesorhizobium. The sequence goes on along the minus strand of RXJA01000243.1, from coordinate 33,059 downwards.
CGCGCCGGCGAGGATGACCGCAAGAATCGTGACATTGTTGATGATACCCATACTTGCGGAAAAGCGAATCGCTTCCAGGTTCTGATTGAACAAGGCACGGATGACTGGCTCGACTGGAACGGCCTGGCTGGCACCGTGCGCATGCACAAAGCTTGCGGTCTCACGCGAGATGATCTGCTGGATGTAGGCTGTTCCGACGGCGGCCTGTGCGACTGCCGTCGCATCGACATTGATCTGTATTGAAGGGCCGCGGTTCGCCAAGAGATCGGCTTCGAAGCGCGGCGGAATTTCGAGGACAAAGGTGTATAGTCCCTTGTCGAGGAGTTCATCGAGTTCTGATCGATCGATTTCGCGGGGCGCGCGAAAGTAAGGCGGTTGCAGGGCGTCCTTTATGCGTGCGGACAAGATCGAGTGGTCGGCATCGACGATGGCCACACCGGCATTGCTTACGTCGGTCTTCATAGCAGTCGCCTCGGAGTAGACGGCGACCGTGAAAACATAGACAATCAGCACTGCCATGACCACGTCGCGCGCCAGGCTGGCGAGTTCCTTGAGACCGAGACGAAATACGTTCCGAATCCAGTATTTCATGGCTAGATGCTTTGCTTGCGGACCGACAGGCGGGCGAGCAGGAGAAACACGATACCAAAACCGATCAATACGGCGATCTCGGTAACAAACGCGTTCGCCCCGAGCCCTTTGGCAAAGACGCCGAGACTGACGGTTTGGAACCAAAGTGCGGGAAATGAAAGTCCCATTACTCGAGCTGGGCCTTCAAGGGTCGAGGCCGGAAAAAGGAACCCGGAATAATGCGCTGCAGTCATTGCGGTCAGAATCGCCGTTGCAAAGACCGCCGCGACCTGTGTCGAGACGAATGCCGATACCAAAAGACCGAAGGCGGTAGCCGCAAATACGTAGCTCAAGGCTGCAATTGACAAGGCAAGCACGGACCCCTTTGGAACCACGCCAAGCACGCTGGCAGCCATCACCACAAGACTGACAAAACTGACAAGTCCAGTCGCAACATAGGGTAGCTGCTTGCCGATGAGATACTCGCTGACCGTCGCGGGAGAGGCGTAGACGTTCGTAATCGAGCCCATCTCCTTTTCCCGGACGACGGCGAGTGCCGTCAACATCGCTGGAAACACGACCAGCAGAAGCATGATCGACCCCGGCGTGATTGCGAATACGCTGCGGAAGTCCTGGTTATAGCGAAACCGGGGCTCGACATTGACCGGCAGCATCTGCACATCTTGGCCATGTTCCTGAAGCTGGCGCTCCGCCGCGTAGGTCAGAACCGCACCCTGGATGTAAGCGCGCGCCGTCTCTGCCGGAAACGTATTGCCGCCGTCGAGCCAGAAGCTCACCTGCGGCTGGCGATCCTGCAGAAGGTCGCGACCAAAGCCGGGCGGAATATCGACAGCGAACCGCAACTCGCCCGATCGCAAGCGATTGTCGATCTCGAATTCGGTTGTCAGTGGTGACTGTTCAACAAAATAGCGTGAATGCGAAAACTGCTCCAGGAACAAGCGGCTCTCAACAGACTGATCTCGATCGAGCACAGCGTAGCGAAGATTTTCGATATCAAACGAGATGCCATAGCCAAACGTCGCCAGCAGCAAGAGAGGTCCGAGCAGTGCGAAGGCAAGCCGGATGCGATCTCTCAGGAGTTCTACGGCCTCTCGCCGGGCAAAGGCCCAGATTCGACGCAGAGATGCCGTTGGCGATCTGGGCGAGAGGTCTGCCGGGGACGTCGTCTCTGACTCGGACAGAGCAGACGCATTGGTCTGCTCGACGGCGGCAGATGACGCAGGTAGATTCTTCGGCGCCGCCGGCTGGGCCGATGCCTCCTCGAGATAGGCAACAAAGGCGTCCTCTAGATTGCCGGCGTTACGCGCCAGGCGAAGTTCGTCGGGGCTGCCGATCGCAAGAACGCGGCCTGCATGCATCAAGGAAACCCGGTCACAGCGTTCGGCCTCATTCATGAAATGTGTCGAGATGAAGATGGTCACTCCATCGCGGCGTGACATCTCGACGAGGAGACCCCAGAACCGGTCACGTGCCGCCGGGTCCACACCTGAAGTGGGTTCGTCGAGGATCAGCACTTCGGGCTGATGCAGACAGGCCGCAGCAAGCTGGAGCCGCTGGCGCATCCCGAGCGGCAGTTCAGTTGGTAACGCGTTTGCAACGACTTCGAGGTCGAACCGGTCCAGCGCCGAGGTGACGCGCGCCTCAAGTTCGTCTCCCTGAATGCGAAAGAGACGCCCATGAAGCTCCAGGTTCGCCCTGACGGAGATCTCCTCATAGAGCGAGAAGGACTGCGACATGTAGCCGATGCGCATTCTTGTCATGATGTCGCGGGCGTCGACAGGCTTTCCCAACAGCTCGGCTCGCCCTTCGCTCGCCGGCAGAAGCCCCGTGAGCATCTTCATCGTGGTCGTCTTGCCGCAACCATTCGATCCCAGAAACCCAAAAATCTCTCCGCGCTGGATTCGAAAGCTGACGTGATCCACCGCGGTGAAATCGCCGAAGCGCATGGTAAGGTTATCGGCAGCGATCGCTGGAGGACCATCGCTGTGTTGCAGCTGTGGAATCGTCAGTTTCTTGCGATCGCCGCGCCGTTCAGGACGCTGGAGAGCGATGTAGGCTTCCTCCAGCGTGCTTGCCTTGGTTTGGGCAAGGATCTGCGCTGTGTCACCTGCGGCGATAACCTTGCCCTCATCCATGGCGACGATGTGGTCGAAACGCTCGGCTTCCTCCATGTAGGCGGTGGCCACCAACACCGTCAGGCCGGGACGTTCGAGGCGGATTCGTCCGATCAGGTCCCAAAATTGGCGCCGCGACAGAGGATCGACACCGGTTGTGGGCTCATCGAGAATCAACAGGTCGGGATCATGGATCAGGGCACAGCAAAGGCCGAGCTTCTGCTTCATCCCGCCCGACAATTTGCCGGCAGGACGGTCCGGGAAGGGATCGAGCCCCGTCGCGATGAGAAGGCGCGCGATGCGTTTGCGGCGCTCGCCTTCTGCCTGTCCATACAATCGGCCGAAGAAATCGATGTTCTCGACGACGGAGAGGGTCGGATAGAGGTTGCGGCCGAGGCCCTGTGGCATATAGGCGATGCGAGGCGCCACCGAATCGCGGTGAGAGCGCAATGCCATGTTCCCGCCGAGAGCCGCCACGGTTCCAGACTGGATTTGCTTGACGCCGGCTATCAGGCCGAGAAGACTGGACTTGCCGACGCCATCTGGGCCGATGAAGGCCGTCGTCGTTCCAGAGTCGATCGAAAGGCTGACGCCGTCGAGCGCAATCGTTTTGCCATAGCGGTGGCGGATCGAACCGACTCGAATTGCGGGCCCATGGTCAGCGGACATCCGGCAGCCTCGGCGTCAGATCGGCCGGCCAGGCCGCTCCGGCCTGCACTTTGACGTAAGCGTTGCCGGTCATGCCTGCTTTCACATAGCCGCTGTGTTTTTCGAGTATCTGCGGATCAATGTGCAGCTTGATCCGGTACATCAGCTTCTCGCGCTCATCGACGGTCTCGACATATTTTGGGGTGAACTGCGCATCCGCCGCGACGAAGGAAACCGTTGCCGGAACGACGTATCCGGGCGCCCCGTCGAGCACGATCCGCGCCTCCGATCCGAGCTCGACGCGGCCGACTTGGCTGGTCGGAAGGAAGATGGTCATATGGGCGTCTGAAAGGTCGAGAAGCGTGAGCACCCGCCCGCCGGCCGCGACGACTTCCCCGGCCTGAGCAAGGCGATATTCAACACGGCCCGACACCGGAGCTTTAAGCGTCATGTCGGCAATTGTCGCCTGGATCTGGGTCACCTGAGCCTCGGCAGCCTCCACCGCTGTTTTGGCATCTTCCACGGCCACTTTGGCGCTATCCAGAGCGGCCTTTGAGATGTCTCTCTGCGCCGTGCGACGGTCCAGTTCCGCTTGGGTGGCCGTATTGGTGCGCGTGAGCTCGGCGGCGCGCTTCAGCTCCACGTCGGCCAGCTTCAACTCCGCCTCGCGCAGGGCAACATTGGCCTCGGCGTTTGCCACACCTTGATGGCTGCGGTGTACGCCAGCTTTCGCCGCGGCAAGCTGCGCAAGTATCTCTGCCGTGTCGATGCGGGCGAGGACAGCATCTTTCTCAACTTCAGAGCCCTCGGTGACGCCCACCTCGGCGATGCGGCCGGCATATTTGGTTGCGATGTCGACGCGCTCGACTTCGATTCGACCATTGGCTCGTGCCAACCCAATGGGTATGCGGGTCGCCTCCTCCCTCAGCCAGTATGCGTAGCCGCCGCCAGCAGCGGCTACGAGGACGGCAACAGCGACGATCGGAGCAAGGCGCATTTTTTCATCCATACTTGGCGCGCAAACCTGGCCGTGTCAGTCAAGCCGCGCCGGCTAGGGGAACATGGTACTTGCAAGTGGTGTAGCTGCTTTGACCCCAAGCAAAAGCGAAACACCGAATGCCTGCTGGAAAGTTCCATCAGGCTAGAGGCTCCAGCCGAGAAATCACCCTTACAGTATGCGATCCTTCCGGTATCGATTGTCGGCTAAGACGCGCTCCAGGCCAACGTCGTGGTTGGGTGCCATACCTATCCGTCCCCTGGTCACTTGTGCACGGGTAGATGCGGAAGGTCCGTTGGGTAGCAGTTCTTGGCGTCGTTCGCTTTTGACTGGCACCGCTTGGGGGACCAATGATCGGTAGGCACCTGCTGACACCCCGAAACAATCAATGCCGCAGCCAATATCATCAACGCAGGTATACTCCGCATCAAAGACCCTCTCACCGGCGAAGTTTCATCGCCCTTGGTAAGAACCAGGGCCGCTAAGTTCTTTGCTTTCATCTTTCTGTTCCCATTGTCTTGGTTGAATTTCAATTAAGCTGCAGCATCGCTAGACAGCAAGGCGATGTAGTGGCACCTTATCGGGATCGCCTTCGCCTTCTTTGAGCCAGATCAAAAACCTGCTGCCTCGGCGGGAGAAACGCAGGCCCTGGCAAGAGCCACAACCGCCCAACAACTTTCGGCTTCCCCGAACGACTTTGGAGTAAGTGGATCCCAGTTTCGCCGCAGGGGCACTAGTGGGGTCCGCCTGCTTGATCCAAGAGAGCGGCTAACCCCGCAGGTCGGAAACGACCACCGCGAGGATACCAACCACGACGGCGTTCCATGTCAGAACAGGGTCGCTCCGGAAGCCGAGGACCCAAGGTGAAGCAATGAGCCATACGCCCACGGCGGCGTTGACGCGCCCCTCCCAAATTGTCGCAGTCATTAGCTGTGCTACCGAGATGACCATCATGGTCACGCCGACAAAGAGAAAATTCCACAGGGCGCCAGCGCTGATCTGGAACTGCGATGGTGGCGCCATCGATAGATGCACGAGAACCCAAGGCGAAATCAGGGTCCAAAGGGCTATCATCGCCCTGAGAAAGCCTTTCGAGGAAGAAGCCTTCTCCACATCGATCTCCCACGCAGAGAACTTTAAACCTTACCATTAAGCCGCGCTTTCCTAGGTTGCGTCTTTGATAGGGATCAAATCGGCAGTTGCCTTGATACGACCGGACCATCGGTGCAGTCCGATCGCGCGGTGTAGGAGTCTTAGCGAGTACGCTCTGCCTCGGTCCAAGCCGATCAAGCAGCTGGCGTCGAATCCTGATCGAGCTCCTTCAACCAGCCACCTTCAAATCCCGCCCGTCGCAAGCCGTTGCGGATATGCGGGCATGAGCGCATCAACCGCCACAAGAGGCCGTTGGCTTCGTTCTCGATCATCAGGACGACTGGGCCCTCGTTGAGGCCAAAATGCCAAGGCGAAATCCACCATCCAAAAGCATCGTCGGACGCTCCCGGATGCGTCGGATTGAAGGCCGCCTTGAAGCCATAAGCGTTGGCGGCTTTGAGCTTGGCCTGGTGAATGCAGAAACTGACCGTCGGCCGCACGATCTCCGGCGCGAAGGGCAAGGAGGCGGCGACGGCCCATGGTGCAAGCGTGCCATCGTCAGGACCATAGGGAACACCGCGCGCGACATAGCCCTCGAACCAGCGTTCGATGCCGTTCACCTTGAGCGTGGAGGGACCCGGCCCCTCGCTTGCGGTGATGCCCCAGCAATGTTCGCCGTAGCCTTCAAAACGGCGCGGATTGTCTATTGCGTAGCGTTGCTGGATGAAGGTGGCGCGACGGCTGTTCTCGAAGTAATCACTGCCCTTGCTGCGCATGAAGGCATCCTGCAACCCTCGAAGATCGATCCATACGTGCGAGAGCTGATGGATGAATAGCGGCCCGGCATAGAGGTAGTCGTAGCCGTAACAGTGCTCCCATCGAAATGTTGCGGTCCAGGCCGCATAGCTGCTCTCCGGCAAGGGATGTGTGGGTGAACCGAGCCCCAGGACATAGAGCAGGAGCGCCTCGTCATAACCTTCCCAGCGATATTTGAGGAATCCGTGCTCCGGCGTCCAACCGTGGGTGACAGTTTCTCCCCCGTTCTGTGCCCAGCGCCAATCGGCCCGGCGATAGAGCGCGTTCGCCAAGGTGCGGATTTCGGTTTCGGCCTCGGTGCTGGCATCGAAATACTGCCCCGCGGCCAGCGCGCCCGCCAGCAGGAGCGTGCTGTCGATGGTCGACAACTCGCATTGCCAGGCCCTCCGGCCGGTCTGCATGTCCAGGAAGTGGTAATAAAAGCCGCGATACCCTGTGGCATCCGGCTCCGGGCCTTGCAGGCTATTCCAGAAGAAGCGCAGTGTAACCAGAGTGCGTTCAACAGCCGCGCTCCGACTCATGAATCCGCGCTCGACCCCCACTGGATAGCAGGACAGCGCAAGACCCGTGGCTGCGATGCTTGCAGGCCAGTTCGCTTCGGTCTTGTCCAGTATGAGACCGTTGACGGGGTTCGCCTCATGGATGAAGTAGTCGAATGTCTCCCGCTGCAATATTGCCAGATCGTCTTGCATGGCAGAGGTGGTCGCCGGATCGTCGGTTTCCGAAACATGCGATCGCATCTCTGTTGGCTCCCGGGCGGCTTTCACGGATGCGCCACGTTTAGGTGGTCGAACACGCCTTTGACACCCCTGACGCCCTCGGCAACCACGCGGACGGTATCCCGTTCAGCCTGCGATCTGACGCTGCCCGAAAAATGCACCAGACCATCGCTGACCGTGAGCGATAACGCTTCTCCCTTGATGCCTGCGTCCTCTCGCAACCGCGTAAGAATGGCGCGCCCGATCGCATCGTCACCCGCCGCCGTGTCGTCGTCGAATTTTGCCGCTACCACGGCGCGCAAAAGGTCGGCACGGCTGACGACACCGACCAGATGTTGTCCCCTCATCACCGGTATGCGCTTGATGCCGTGCTCCTGCATCAGGAGAGCAATTCGAGCTATCGAGGTTTCCTCGTCGGCCACGATGACATTCGAAGTCATCAGATCCGCCACTTTCCAGCTATGGCCCTTCACATAGCCGCGCGCCTCGGCCGGCGACAACGCGCCCAGTTCCGACCGGCGCAGGAAATCGCCTTCGCTCACAATGCCGACCAGGCGGCCATCATCATCGACAACAGGCATGCCACTGATGCGATGATCGAGCATGATCATCGCGGCGTGTCTTATGCTGTGGTCAGGTGACACCGTAACGACATTTGCAGTCATCACTTCCTTTGCTTTCATGTTCCTTCACCCCGTAAGCTCAGTTCAAGCGGACGCCCGAGCACCAACAGGCGTATCGTAGCGTCGCTGCCCCCGACCTCCTTTGAGGCAAATCAATACTGGCTCGCGCCAGCCGATCCGGCATGCAATGTCGACCGGGAGTGCAGCAGGCCATTGGGATTGTAACTGTCGTCGCAGCGAACCGCTTGTGCGACGTTTAACACCGATCTGTGGACAGCTCCTCCTTCGTCAATCTAATCTTGCGGCAACGGCATCCGCCGCGATGAGGTTTGTATGTGCTTTTCGGCCGAGGCGAGCTTTACGGCGGCCGCCCTACTGCTTCCGTCAGGCGCCCTCAGCGTCCAGAGGGCCTATCGTACAGACCGCCGCTACATGCCGATCTGCGCGCTGCCTTCGCTGTTTGGCGCGCAACAGCTCTTGGAGGGGTTCGTGTGGATCAGCGGCGCGAGCGGCGATCTCGATCTCGTCAAGCGCTACTCTATCGGCTACATGTTCTTCTCGTGGCTGGCTTGGCCGATATGGGTGCCGTTCTCGAGTTATTTCCTGGAACCTGCGCGCCGAAAACCGCTCTACCTCGTCTTCGCGATCGCCGGTGCCGTCCTCGGCGCCGGCCAGTATCTTCCCTATCTCGTCCATGGCAGCTGGCTCAGCGTGCGGTTCCTCGATGCAGCGGTCGTGTATGGTGGGGTCGAACTGTTTGATTTCTTATTCGCTCGTGAACTTACCTACTCGATCTATCTTGCGCTCATCATCCTTCCGCTCCTTCTCTCGACCCGCGGCGAGATCAGAATCTTCGGAGTGCTCGTGGCGATCACGGCAGCCGTCACCTACTTATTTTTCCGTTTCGCCTACATATCGGTGTTTTGCTTTGGGGGTGCCCTGATGTCGCTCTATCTCGTCGTCATGATCTTCCGGATCGATCGGCGCTGGCACAACGCCGTCTCCTTCTCCAGTCGTGATCGACAGAACTAACCGGACCTCGCTGACGGCGAATCCAGGCACAGTGTGGCAATATTTATTCCCAGCGCAAACCGATTGAATTACCGCCGAAAGAGTCCACCAGGGTTGAGCCAACCATTGGCGATCTTGAATGCAGAGAGCCAGATCGTTACGCCGCATAAATTCCACCGAGTTCTGTTCACAAGAGTGGACTCATCAAGCGCGCCAGATTCTCGCACACCTTGATACCGACGAATCGGTCCCGCCACAGCGTAAGCGTCAGCAAATCGCTGCTTGCAAAATAGCGCTCCTGCTCCAAGCGAAGGCGGGCCGTCACTTCCTTGTCGTAAAGGATCAAACTGACCTCGGCGTTCAGCAGGAACGAGCGAATATCGACGTTACTCGACCCAATCTGCGTAATCTCGCCGTCGATGCTGAAGTGTTTCGCATGTAACAGGTGACTCCGATAGAGATGAATTTGGATGCCGGCCTCCAAAAGTTCCTCATAATAGGAGCGCTGCGCGAACCCAACCAAGATTTGATCCAGCGAGCGCGATAGCACCAGATGGACCTCGACACCGCGCAACACGGCTGTCTGCAGCGCCCGTAGTAAAGCCTCATCAGGGATGAAATATGGGGTAGTAATCACTACCCGCTCCCGCGCGCCGTGAATGAGTCCCACTATCAGATTAGCCACCCCAGCCGTCGGGTAATCGGGTCCACTTGGCAGGACTTGTGCGACCATGCCAGCCCCGGGATGGTGGTGGGGAAAGAGATCCGCAATATCGAGCACCTGTTCGGTTTCCAAGAACCAGTCAGCAGCGAACACCGCTTGCAACTCAAGGACGACGGGACCGGTCACGCGCGCGACAAGTTCCTCGTTTGTCGTGTTGGCATCGAGGATGTTCTGGGAGCCGGCGTAACCAATCCGGCTGTCAATCACGAAGATTTTCCTGTGATTGCGCAGATCGGCTCGCGCAGCTCTACGACCTATCAGTCCGAGTGGCAGCACCAAGTGAGCGGTTACGCCCCCGGCAGTAAGAGCCTCAAGAACGCGGCGCGCCCACTGACGCGAACCGAGAGCGTCGATCAAGACTCGACACGTGACGCCTCGCCTTACAGCCCCAACGAGAGCTTCGGTCACTCTCTTGCCGGTATCATCGTCTGCAAAAATGTAGACTACCAGATGAACGTGATCCTGGGCTTCATCAATATCCGCTATGAGGCGGTCGATAAGCCCGTTGTAATCGCTGAGAAGTTCTGCATTATTGCCGGCCAGCGTGGGGAATTGGCCAAGATTCTGAATCAAGGTAGCGGCTTGAGCCAAATTGCTCGGGAGGACGGGCGGTCGACAGGCTTGTAGGCGAGAGAGCTGGTGGGTCGCCCCCCTGAGAATTGCGCGCAATCGGGCGAAGCGCATGCGACGCCACCTTGGATAGCGCGGTCTCCCAATAAGAATATATAAGACAAGGGCTGGAATCGGCAAAAAGAAGACCAAAAGCAGCCAACCCTTTGCGGCGTCGGGTGAGCGACGAAATGGTACGATCACCAACATGATGATACGGATCGACCACTCCAAAAGAAGGTAGGACAGTGTCCAGAAACTGCCGATTTCGAAATACGAGACTTCGGACAATTCGCGGGTCCATGCCAGTGCTCATTCCGGAAAACCGAATACAATTATAACGATCCGATCTGGTCAAGCCGTGATGGGGATCCTCAAAGTGAAACCCGGGCTAGCGTGGTCTCCGCTGCCGAAGACTCGGGATGTCGTGCAGATCCCCTTGCGCGCCACGCGATCGGTGAAAAACGAAATCGAGGTCCGGCGACCTGCGGCACGCCGAAGCTTGCTTGGATCAAATAGCTATTCGCAAGATCCGCGCTGCCCGCCGGGCAACGTTGTGCTCGCCGGCGATGCCCGCCACCAGACTATTGCGGGCTTGTGGATCGATGGTTGCCACGGATTGGGTTGCTGACAATTCAACAATGATGGTGATGCCGCCGATCTCCGGTAGGCTGCGCCTCGCCATCATGTGTAGCGTGCTCTGCCGTCGGCGCCGATGCAGAGCCGGACGCAGTATCGTGATCGTGCGCGATTTGAGGAACAATGGAGCTACGACGGGCCGCGTTAGCGTTGTCGCCCAGTGAGGTGTGAGGATGGGCCGCCAATCCCGAAGCGCCGGAAGCCTCGCCTTCTTTCTGTCGGTCCAATCGATCGGCCGGGACTGCGGGATCATGATCGTGCCGGTTGCCATGAGCGGAGCCATGTCCGTGCCGATGCCCGAAAAAGTGCATGGCGAACATGCCGAAGGCGAATACGATCCAAATCCAATTGTTACCAAGCCAAGTCATCACGCAACTCCTTTGCAGTATCGATTCCGGGACGCTTCGATCGGGTTCGTCAGATTGCGAAGGCAACTAGTCGACCCAGTGGATGCTTGCTACAACCGCCTCGTCAAAATCATCCCGCGCCCGCCGCGACTGAGGTCCGTATGTTTGTCGCGGGCGGCGTCAACTCTCGACCATTAGCGGCGCCGATCGCCAAAGAGCTGCATCAACAGAAGGAAAAGGTTGAGGAAGTCGAGGTACAACCCCAGCGCGCCCATGATTGCTTTTTTTCCGGCAACCGCCGCATCCTCGCCCTCGATATAGATTTCCTTGATCCGCTGCGTGTCCCAGGCGGTGAGACCGATGAAGACGAGGACACCAATAATCGAGATCGCGAACTGCAGCGCTGAAGAGGCGAGGAAGATATTCACGAGGCTAGCGATGACGATGCCGATCAGCCCCATGAACAGGAAAGAGCCGAAGCGGGAGAGGTCGCTCCGTGTCGTGTAGCCGTAAAGACTCATCGCGCCAAAGGTTGCGGCGGCCATGAAGAATACCCGTGCAACGCTCGCACCGGTGTATATGAGAAAGATGCCGGAGAGCGACAGACCCACGAGTCCAGCATAGCCCCAGAAGGTCAGCTGTGCTGCGCCCAGGCTCATACGCTCGACGCGGAAACTCAAGAGCATAACGAGAGCCAAGGGGGCCAGCAGCACGATCCAAAAGAAGACCGTGCCAACGATAGCTTGATAAAAGCCACTCGCGGCCGCGCCGTAGGCAACAACTCCGGTCAGAAGGAGTCCGCCGGCCATGTAATTGTAAACGCGCAGCATATAGGCGCGGAGACCCGCGTCGATTACCGGTCGTTCGACAGCGGTGGGAGCTGTGGCGTGGGAGGCATGTTGGTCGACCATGATGCATCTCCTTCGCATGAGGCCGAGAGTTTCGGGTTGTGCGCGGCTTGACCGCTCGTTCCGAACTGGAACTGTCTGCACTCTAAGGAACCACGCGCCGGCTGGCTTTGATTTCAATCAATGTGCATTCGATGCTGTCGCGCACGTTGGAAAACTTCCGGACGGAGCTTGTCCGGTTCCTTCCCTCCAAGCGGCAACCGATCGGACACAGGTGAAGCGATTGGAGGCGGCGCCACGAAAACCGCCCACCAGATTGAGCGGCAGGGGCGGTCCTCGTGAGCGTCATTCGCGTCGATCCCTGGTGAATAGCAACAGCATGAGGAACAGGTTGATGAAATCGAGATACAGCATCAGCGCGCCGAACAGCGCTTTCTTCGACATGCTCTGGCTCGGATCGCCCGATGCGTAGATCACCTTGATGCGTTGCGTATCATAGGCAGTGAGCGCCACGAATAGTATCACGCCAATGAAGGAGAACACTGTTTCCAACGCGGGAGACGCCAGCAGCAAATTGACGAGACTGGCAAGAATGATGCCGATCAGGCCCATGAACAGGAACACCCCCACGCGTGTCAGATCGCGCGTGGTCTTGTAGCCATAGAGACCCATCGCGCTGAAGGTCGCAGCAGTGATGAAGAAGGTCTTCGCGACGCTCGCACCCGAATAGACGAGGAATATTCCCGAAAGGGATAGGCCCATGAGCACAGCATAGGACCAGAAGGCCAATTGCGCGGCGGCGAGGCTCATTCTGTGGATTCGCGAGCTGAGGAAGAAGACAAGTAAAAGCGGCGCCATCATTATCAGCCAGATCAGCGACGTTGCTGCGAGTTGCCGGTAGAGGCTTATCGATGTTGCCAGATAGCTTGTTGCTCCACTCACCGCCAAGCCGCCCGCCATGAAGTCGCAGACCTTGAGCATGTACGCTCGCAGGCCGGGATCAACACCATCGGAGAGGTACCCACGTAAATCCGGATCTCTGAGATCGTTGCCCACGAGCCGTTCCGCTTCAATAATCGTTCAACAGCATCCCGCCACTGCCACCGTCGGTCATTGATGCGGATCAAGCCAGGCCGCACGCTGAGACCGCGCTCCCTAGGCCTCCGGAACGTTCACGCAGAGTTCGGCCAGCCAGAGCTTTGCTTGGGCATCGGACGGCGCGCGCCAGTCACCCTCGGCGACAAAGTAGGCGTGCCGATGCTGAGGGGCCGCTACTCAGCCACTCTGGGCGGAAAGTATCGGAAAGTATTTTCGATGCTTGACCCGACATCGAATGGTCCAAAGGTCGCATTCGCAAACGGTGGCGGCCTTCATGCTCGGATGGAGGAAGCCTGCGCAGGGATGACCTGACACGGGCGCCGTCGCTTCAAAGCTTGCCGGACCTGGCAATCCCACGGACAAGTCTAAAGGTGAACCAGAGCGCCAGGATGTAGGCGAATGCAGCCAGAGCGGGCATGTCACCGAAAATACGTGGCCCTATGCTGTGTTGCATGAGCAGAGAGCCGGCAATATAGAGGCCCAGCGCGACCAGCCCAAGCGCGAGCCGGTTGCTACCGCGATCAATGTGCTCGTTCAATCCCTTCAGCTCGCGCACGTGCAAGCTCAGGCCTAGACCACCGCCCTCTTGCACCAGTTGCCGGGTCCATGACCTGATCACCGCCGGCAGGTCGTTTGCCGCCGCGATAGCGTCGAGTTTCAGCCGGTCGAGCGCGCCCGTCCAGTCGGTTTGCTCCATCGCGCCTTTGAGCGCCTCAGGGCCTTTGGACTGCAGGTTTTCCAATAGCTGGAAATCGGGGTCGAGAATGCGGACGGCGTGTTCGGCGAGAAACATGGCGCGCATCAGGATGAGCAGGTCGAGAGGTACGAATACGTTCTGAGCGCGTCCCAGTCGCGTCACCTGCAAAAAAGCGTCGGCGAGAGACCAGTCCTTGAGCGGTAACGCGGCATAGTCGGCAATGATCTCCGCCAGCCCGCGCCGGAATTCGCCTCTGTCCATTTCGCCACCCAGCACGCCAAGATCGATGGCCGCGTCGAGGAGCCAGTCGGCGTCCTGACGAATGAAGGCGATGGTGAACGCGGCAAGCTTGCGGCGCGACGCTCGATCGAGGAACCCGACCAGGCCGAAATCATGAAAGCAAATTCGTTCATCCTGGGTGACGAAGAGATTGCCAGGATGCGGGTCTCCGTGGAAGACGCCCAAAACGAAAATCTGGTGCAGATACGCATCGACGAAATCCCGCGCGAGCTGCGGACCGATCGCCTTCACCGCCGGATCATCGATCCGCAATCCACCGCTGCGCTCCTGGACAATTACGCTCTCACTGACGAGGTCGTCTACGACACGCGGAACGACTAGGGTTGGCCATTCGGCGAAGGCCACCGCAAACCGCCTAATGTTCTGCGCTTCCCGGCGGAAATCGATCTCCTTGGAGAGGTTGCTCCAAATCTCATCGATGATTCTTAGGGGTTGATAATGCCGCAGTCTTGGCAAGAACATGAGGGCGATGTGCGTCAGCATTGTGAGGGCGCGCATATCCCGGTCGATCTTCTGCTTGATGCCGGCGCGGCGAACCTTGACGATGACGTCCCGTCCGTCGTGGAGGCGTGCCGTATGGACTTGCGCGATGGACGCCGCAGCGAGAGGGGCGGCATCGAATTTGGCAAACAACTCGTCGACGGGACGACCCAGGCCGCGTTCGATCTCCGCAATTGCATCCTTGGTTGGGAACGGCGCCACGTGATCCTGCAGAGCCTGGAGGGCCTCAATGTAGGCATCGGGGAGCACATCGCGACGCATGCTCAGCGCCTGGCCGAGTTTTATGAACGTTGTGCCCAGCCGCTCAAGGCTAAGGCGCAGCCGCTCGGGCGCGTGCGGAACCGACCGGGACAGGCCAAGTCGGCCCAAGGCGCCATCCCACATGAAGCGGAGCGCTTCTAACGTGATGCGGAAGAGCCGGAAGATGGGCATCAAAGCCGTCCGAAACGCATGAGATTTTGTCAGCTTACCGCAAAGGGCCAGACATGCGAGTCGAACTGTCCGACGGACCTGTAGGCGGCGCGGCTATGCAGAAGCACCGCGCCGCCTACTGTCAGCAGAGTGTGATCACGAATTGCCGGAGAGGACAGCAATTCCGTTCGGGCCCTTGCCGACAGGAATGGTCCGGACGACAGCCTGGGCGGCAGTGTCGATCACCGAGACGCTGTTGTCCTTGATGTTCGTGATATAGGCGAACCGTCCATCCTTGGCGATAGAAACGCCGTGGGCGCCGGCGCCGACGCCGAGCGTCTTCACGACTTTGTTTCCGGCCACGTCGATGATCGAGACCCTATTGTCGGGATCGGTATCGCTTCCTTGATCGGCGACGTAGACGAACTGTCCATCCGGCGTCGCATAGACCTGGATCGGGTTACGGCCGACGGCGACCTTTGCCACCACTTGCCGGGCGACGCGATCGATCACCGCGACCTGGTTTTCGTCCCGAAGGGAAACATAGACGCGTGTTCCGTCCGGCGTGAAGCCGACCTGAACCGGCGCCTTGCCGACCGGGATGCGAGCCGACTCTGCAAGGCTCGCTACGTCGATGACGGAAACCGATCCATCCTCGACGTTAGCGACGAAAAGTTCCTTCCCGTCAGGGCTGAGCCGCAGCCCATGGGGATAGCGGCCAGTTGGAATTGTTTTCGTCACCTTAAGGGTAGACAGATCGACCACAGAAACCGTGTCCGATTCCGAATCGGTTACGAAGACCCGTCTGCCATCCTGATCAGGAATGACATGGGCCGGATGGTGACCGACGTCGATCACCGCGATCGGCCCCTCATCGAGGGCGTCCAATCTTAGGACTGCCAAACGCCCACCCGGTTCCGATGTGCTCCCGGCCATGGCCATCTTCATCTTGGAATCTGTGGCTTGGCCAGACATGGACATCTCGCTCGCCTGGCCGGCGCCGACGACAAAGACGAACCCCGCCTGGGCGCTGACGTCGACGTTGTGCGGCATCAGCGGCAAGGTAACCGACTGCACCTTGCCTGACTTGAGATCGATGCGACTGAGGCTTCCGCCTTCTTCGTTAGCGGTAAAGACTGAACCCGGGCCGAGATTCGGTTCCGCAGCGAAAGTTTGGGACAGACCCACGCTGGCTGCAGCCGCAATCGCGAGCCCCATGAATGCGCGCGAAAATACCGGCGCCGCGCGCGACGCCATGGTGATCAGTGACATAGTAATTCTCCACGTTTAGGTTTTTCGAGAAGTTCCCCGAAGGGAGCAGTGATGACGAAGTCCTATGCGCGGAGAATGGGAGGTGGCAGGGGCGGTAGAATAGCGAGCGAAATCAAAGAGCCGGTGGGCGCAGCCCGCGCCGTCCGGCCTGCAACTTTCTGTGGCGTGGGAGATGCCATTGGCACCACACCGCACAAGCCACAGCCTCCGGCGGTGCAACCGGCAACTTGGCCATAGTCATGCTGTCTCGCCGGATGGCCTCTCGGGACATCCTGTCCTAACGAGCCCATGCTTGCCTGGTCGAGAACCATATACCGTTGCGCGCTATGCGTAGGCCCGTTCTTGATCAGCCCAATTTGGAGCGCGCTCGTCAGGGCGAGCAATGCCGCCAAGACGGCGATGACCCAGCGCCTTTCTGCAATTCTTGCTTTCCATTTTTCGGACGATCGCAGGATCATGACTTTCGGTTACCGACATGCCATCGAGGCCGACCCTTGTTGACGCGTTGTCGGTCTCAAGCTTCAGACTGGACAATGGTCTCTAACGAGAGCGGCTTCTTTGCTGCAGAACAACGTTGGCGCAGAATTCGGGTGGCAGGCGCTGCTACGTCAGCGCCTGCCCTGCAAGGACCTAATGTTGGTACGTGAAGCTGACTCGCGCGGGCGCGGGGCGTCCCGGAACACTGATGTCGACCGCGATATCATAGCGGTCACTACCGGGCAGGTCGACGAAGCCACCATAGGTCACGGTCCCGGCGATCGCCATCGGCTCAAGTTCCAGGCTGTTTTGTCCAACATGTCCCAGTCCCGACACCGTCGCGATCACCTTGGCGTTCCCGATACGCGCGCCCGTCGCTGCTTCGAAGACCGCAATGATGATGTGATATTCATGCGCACCGCGTGGGGGGCCGCCATGCATGGTAGCCTCCGGGTGGCTACCAAGATGACCACGCGCAATTGCCGCCGGCAAGACTCCCAGATAGACGCCTAACCCCTGCGCCACTTTGTAGTTTTCATTTTCCTCGGCAGAAGCCGGGGTAAACCAAAAGGCTGCCAGCCACAGCGCAGTCGCCAGAGCCACGAAGAGGCCTCGCCACAATTCGGGCCTCGCTGCTGCCGCCTGTGCTCCCCAAATCCGGTCAGGCGATACTGTCGCGATTGTGTTTTGCCTCGAGTAAAACATTGTCGTTCTCCATGCTCAAGCAATGTTGTCGTGGGCGGAGCCAGCGCCGCTTGGGCCACCAGCTTGTGGCCCGAAGGAGTCGAATGGAAGTGGCCGCGAGTTAGCGGCGCCCACCCAGATCCAGTATCTATCCAAGTGCTTCATCATGAGATCGAACTCATGGCGGCAAGACCCGGGCCGACCTTCTTCTTGGGTATGTCAGTTCGCGTGAGCTTCCCGGCGACCAAAGCCAATTCCGCGGCCGAGAACGTCTCCTTCGCGAGCAAGTCCTTTGCCGCTTGGCTGAGCAGCGCGCGATTGTTCGTCAAGACAGCGATCGCCTTTTGAAAGGCGCTGTCGATCAGCCCGCGCACAGCAGCATCGATGGCTGCTGCCGTCTCTTCGCCGTAGCGGCGCGGGCGCCAATCGGCTCCGTCGGGGCCTCCCAGAAGCGGCGCGGCCTCGGACTCGTAGGCGACCTGGCCTAGCGCCTCATCCATACCGAAGCGAACCACCATGCTTCGGGCTATCTCAGTGGCTTTGCCGAGATCGTCGGCGGCACCGGTCGACACCTCGTCGAAGACCAGGCTCTCTGCCGCCCGGCCGCCCAGCAGCACGGTCATGCGGTTTAGAAGTTCAGATCGATCCATCAAAAAGCGGTCCTCGAGCGGTCTCTGGAGCGTATAACCGAGCGCAGCGATGCCGCGCGGGATGATCGAGACTTTCTGGACAGGATCGACGCCGGGCAAAGCCATCGCTACCAGCGCGTGGCCCATCTCGTGATGGGCCACAATCTCTCGCTCGCGGGGGTTGAGCAGCCGATTGCGCTTCTCAAGACCGGCGACGATGCGCTCAATCGCTTGAGTGAAATCTTCAAGGGTTACGCTCTCGGCACCACGCCGCGTGGCCAGAAGAGCGGCCTCGTTGACGAGGTTTGCGAGATCGGCGCCTGTAAAGCCCGGAGTAAGCGCGGCGATGTCCTCGACCGGAACGCCCGAGGCAAGCTTGATCTTTCGCAAATGCACCAAGAGGATGTCGGCGCGTCCCTTTTTGTCCGGCCGGTCGACAAGCACTTGCCTGTCGAAGCGGCCGGCACGGAGCAGCGCCGGGTCGAGAATTTCCGGCCTGTTGGTCGCGGCCAGGAGGACAATGCCAACACTCGTGTCGAAGCCGTCCATCTCGGTCAGGAGCTGATTGAGGGTCTGCTCCTTTTCGTCATGCCCGCCTCCGCCTAGGAGAGAGCTGCCGCGAGCGCGCCCAAGTGCATCGAGCTCGTCGATGAAGATGATGGCCGGTGCGTGCTGACGCGCCTGCTGGAAGAGGTCACGCACGCGAGCGGCACCCACGCCAACGAACATCTCGACAAACTCCGAGCCGGAGATCGAGAAGAAAGCAACACCGGCCTGCCCTGCGACAGCACGGGCAAGCAGCGTCTTACCGGTGCCTGGCGGACCAACGAGCAGCACGCCCTTCGGCACATGCGCACCCAGCCTGCCGTAGCTTTTTGGGTCCTTGAGAAACGAGACGACCTCCTTGAGTTCCTCTTTCGCTTCATCGACTCCCGCGGCGTCGGCGAAACTGGTGTTGACGTCCTTCTCGACAAAGATCTTGGCCTTGCTCTTGCCGATCGACATCATGCCGCCCATTCCCTGTCCTCCGGCCATCGGCCGGATGAGAAACATCCAGAGCAGCACAAAGCCGAGGGTGGGTATCAGCCAGCCCAGAACGGTCTGAAGAAGACCCGGAGCGCCACTCCCGGAGAACGTCAGATTGCCTTTAGCCAGCGTCTGCGCGAGTCCGGGATCGACGCGGTTTGTGACAAAGTGCGGAACGGCCTTGTCGACCGGCGCTTTGTAGGTGCCGGTGATCTGGTCGGGCCCGATCACGAGATCGCTGACCTTGCCCTGATCGGCGAGCTGCTGGAACTCGCTGTAGGGAATCGCCTTGATATGCGTCGGCTGGAACAGGAAGTCCTGGATCAACAACACGGCCACAAAGGCGATGATGATGTACCAGAAATTGATCTGGTGCTCGCGCTTGATCTCCATGGTCTCCTCCGATCAGCGCTGGCCGGCCTGGCCGCGGTTGGAGCCGGCGGTGAGATCACGAAGGCGCGGGACGAAGCCCGGTACTTCACGCATATAGCGCTCATACTCGCCTCCGAATTCAGCCCGCGTTTCGCGCTCCTCGATCCGGGCCAGGCGCACGTACATGAACACCAGAATTGGGAACATCGCCAGTGTGAGCAAGGTCGGCCATTGCAGCAGGAAGCCGAACATCACCAGGATAAAGCCGTCGTACTGCGGATGCCGGACGTAGGAATAGACCCCCGTCTTGGCAAGCGTCCGGCGGCGCTGCGCCTCGTAGAGTACCTTCCAGCCAGCCGAGATCAGGACGAAGCCGCCGCCGATGAAGACGAAGCTAAGGATATGGAACGGCCCGAAATGCGGGTTCGTTCGCCAGCCGAACATCTCTTCCAGAAGATGCCCGCCGTCATGCGAAAACCAGTCGACGCCGGGGTAGCGGCTCTGAAGCCACCCCGAGAGAAGATAGATGGTCAGCGGGAAGCCATACATCTCGGTGAACAGCGCGACCAGAAAGGCGCTGAACGCGCCGAACGAGCGCCAGTCGCGTTTCGTCTGCGGCTTGAAGAAGCTAAAGGCGAAGAAGATGAAAATCGCTGAGTTGATGATGACCAGCGACCATAGTCCATAGGCGGGAATGGTGTCGTTCATGATGGTTCTCCAGACGGACTGCTGCCTCAGTGCTGATGCGGCGAATTCGGTCGATTGTCGGACTGGTTGTTCTCGGCGTCGCCATGCCCGCCATGCCCGCCGTGCCCGAAGTGCAGCAAAGGGCAGGCCAGGAGGATGAGCCAGGGAAGCCAGGGAACGACGTGTGCCCGGTGCTCCGAAACCAGGAAAAAGGCGCCGATCGCGAGGAAGGCGATCGTCACCAGGCCCGTCCTCGAGCTCCAGAAGCCGGTCGGTTTCGGCTCTCCCTCGTGGTTGGGTTGAGGGTCAACTTCATGATCGACCGGGAAATGACTGTGATTGCTCATGGGTGAACCCCTTTGTCAGGAGCGGATACGCCATCGGCGTTTTGGCCCGTTTGCGATACATGCGACCCGCCGCAACAACCTCTCTCGTGCTGGCGCGTGGGATTGGCGTGACTAGCTGCGTCATCGCAGCAGCCATGTCCGGCGTGCGCTTCATGTTCGTGCGAGTGATCTGCGGCGTGCCCGCAGCCACATCCGCCGGATGGGGTTACGCTTTGGTTGGTGACTGTCTTTCTCGTCATTTTTGTCTCCATAATTTCCGCCGCTCATTGGGAGGTGCGGTTCCCATAAAATCCGGCCCTTCAAACCGGGCTTTGCGCGCGCTCCCACGCGGCGATGTAGTCGCGGGTAAGCGGCACGGTGTCGACGCGCTTGCTCAGCTGGATCTGAAAGACGACGAGCCCCGAATGGCGGAATGCGGCCTCGCAACCAGCCAGGTAGAACTCCCACATCCGGCAGAACCGGTCGTCGTAGATTGCAGCGATGCGGTCACGGTTGGCCATGAACCGCTTGCGCCAGTCTTTCAGCGTCTCGGCGTAGTGCAGCCGCAGGACCTCGATGTCGGTGATTTGAAGTCCAGCGCGCTCGATGGCTGGCACGATCTCGGAGAGCGCCGGCGTGTATCCGCCGGGGAAGATATATTTGCGAATCCAGGGGTTGGCCGCTCCCGGCCCAGCGGCACTGCCGATCGTGTGGATCAACGCGACGCCGTCGTCCGCAAGCAGGTCTTTTATCTTTTCGAAGTATTCGCCGTAGTGCCCAACACCGACGTGTTCGAACATGCCGACGGATACAATGCGTTCGTAGTGCCCGTTCTCGTGTCGATAGTCCTTGAGCAGGAATCTGACGCGATCATTCAAACCGACGTCATGGGCGCGTCGGTTGGCGTAGCCATGCTGCTCCGTGGACAGCGTCACCCCGGTGACGTCGACATCGGCGTTGCGCGCAAGGTGAAGGGCCAGTCCGCCCCATCCCGAGCCGATGTCGAGAACGCGCTGGCCGGCCCGCAGCAGAAGCTTGGCTGCAATATGCCGCTTCTTCTGATCCTGGGCCTGCTCCAGCGTATCGTCGGGCGACAGGTAGTAGGCGCAGGAGTATTGGCGGTCGGCGTCGAGGAACAGCTCATACAGCAAGTCCGAAAGATCGTAGTGATGAGCCACGTTTGCACGTGAGATCGAAACTGGGTTGTGCTGCGCGAGGCGTCGCCCCAAGCGCCTTCCAAGGGCTTGGGCACGCTGCACCCAGTGTCCAGTGCCCCAGCCAAGATTAGCTAGGCAGAGATCGAGCAGGTCTTGGACTCCTCCACCTTCGATCACGAGTGTGCCGTCCATATAGGCTTCACCCAGCGCCAGGTCGGGATTGAGAAACAGCCGCCGCACCGTGGCGTGATCAGTGATCCGGATTGTGACCGAGGGTTCGCCATGACCGATGTCGCAGGCGCAGCCGTCGGGTGTCATCAAGGTCAACGTGCCTTTGCGGATGACCCGGCGAAGCAGGCTCCGCAGCAAGAACGTGCTTGCGCGGGCTCCAGCACCTTGTTTCGGGGACTGGCTTGCTTTCGGTCGATAGACGCCTACGGCGGTGCCCCCGATCGGCATCAAGGTGGAGGAGCTCCGCTGGCCTCCGGCCGAACAGTGATGCTCGTGTAGGTGATCCTCGGCGGCCGGATCATGGTGGCGCTGACCGGAAGAGGCCACGCGTTCGTTAAGGACGATCTGGTTCATTTTTGCCTCATGCTACTGCCGTTCGTCAGGAGTAGTGGCTCCACAATACGGACTCGAGCTGTCGATCTGGATTTTTGAGGATGTCGACAACATTCGTCGACAGACCCGCTTGATCCCAGCGGTAGCCGTTAGCGTAAACGCGACGACGCTGCCGGGCAAAATGGCGGACTAATGGTCTTAAGCGATCGGAGGTCGGAACATCCCAGGCGAACCCGACTCGCGAGCTGCTGGCGCCACAAAGGCCAAATAATGAATGGCCCTAGCTGGCGCGGGCAGTACCGGAGTCGCGGCCAATCCCGCTGGCGTGTGGCAAACTGCTCCACAGCAGCCGCCGCCGATGCATGGGACCGAGGGAAGGCTGTGGCTCTGAGGTGCGCCGCTTGTTGAACCGTACCAGCCCGCCGACGCACGGCCGGTGAAGCCTCCGTCAGCCGCGACAAGGTTATTGGGAACGGCTGCTGGCCCTTCGGCCCTGGCGTGAACCACCGACGACAGCAGACTCACCAGGAGCAGCACCAGCAGAAACATATGCCACACCGCTGCCCAATTTGGCTGCGCCGCAACTGCACACACTTTTGCTGGCATTCTGGCCATGGCCGTCCAACTTCAAATCCTCTCAATCAATACCATCGGATTCTGGCACTGGGCGCTTTGATCTTGATCAAGAAACTCTGCTTGCTGAAAGCGACCGGTAATTTGCCAGGAATTTTCGACCGGCAGCGACCACCGGACGAAGCACGGAGGCTCTTGTGCCCGTCCAGGTCGGCCTGCCGGTGTGTCGACCGCGCATTTGGCATGAGACTGATTTACGAGCTACGGTGAAAGAAGCGCATCAAGCAGATGGCGAACTCGTCACGGCGCTGGCGCACGGGTCCAGCCTCAGCCGATGCACAACAGTCTCGAAGGATCACGTCGCTGTCGCGAATCTTCCTCGCTATGGTTCATGTTGGCGCAGAGCAGAGGAGCATTGTTGTCGGCGTCGATGATGAGAAGGCCGTCGCAACTTCCCAATGAAGGAGCACAACGCGGCGTCTGTTATTGCCTGTCCGCCGCGTCTCCCCGTCCCGGCCAATCGGCAAATGCAAGTACCCAAAGCCCAATCAGGTTCACAACCGGAATAACCGCAAGAATCGCCCAGAGCGGCGACAAGCCAACACGGCTGAGAATCCTGCCGATCGGGTAGAGCAGTACCGTGATCATCAAGGCAAAGATAACCCAATGGCCGACGCCGTATCCGGCCGTATCGATCCAATTCCCCATCATCTGCCGACTTCTCTCTTCTTGCGGCACTACAGCCGCGCATCGCACTCGGTTTGCGAGCGACTTCCAATCAAGAGCCCTATTCAACATGGATCGAATTTACGCTCGCGCGGCCCTTCAATCACCGGTCTTGCATGGCTCTCGTTCCACCTTGCTTGGTACCAATGAGGCGCCGTCGATTCCTTGATGCATATCAAGAAATTTTCGGCGAGCGTATCGTGCTGTTCGCACGCCGGCACTGAAACTTAGCGTTTCCCAAGATCGACTCTCGGCTATCGCCCTCAAACAGGGTCGTAACGTGATACTCGTCCGCTCCAGCGAGGAGGACCGTCATCGGTTTACCTTGGGGTGACTGTGAGAGTGTCCCGCACCACGGACGCCGGTATGACGCTTGCTACAATGTCCGGCTACACGCTGTCGGCAAATTCGGATCGCGCGTCCGATCGGCAAAGCGCAGATTTTTGTTTAATCATTCAATTGCTTGGCAACACCTTTTCCCCTGCTCCGAAATTAAAAGACCTCGATAGCGCCAGCGATGAAATCATCGATCAGCTGCGGAATACGAAAAAGCTGATGAGTAACGATGTCCTCAACGCGCGCCTTCATTCGGATAGCCGGCAAGCCGTCTCTGGTCGCGAGCTTCACTTGCACAAGAGCCGGGTTGGTCACTGGGGCGCCAATCCGACTGACCATAAAGCAATGTGCTGCCGCGATTTCGGGCACATTCGCGACCAGTGTCTCGGCAATCTCGCGTGCGAGGATATTGTAGATCTTGCCGACATGACT
Organism: Hyphomicrobiales bacterium; assembly: GCA_003963455.1. Lineage (GTDB taxonomy): Bacteria > Pseudomonadota > Alphaproteobacteria > Rhizobiales > Rhizobiaceae > Mesorhizobium. Next base: position 9,013 of record RXJA01000243.1, on the reverse strand, counting down.
GACCGGATTCTTTCCAGCAGCTGCCTCGAGGCTCATAGGCCGGCAAGGCGTTATCAGGCCATTTGCTCGATTGCCGCGCCCTACCTGACCATCATCCCCCGCCTCCGCCGACGTACCCGCAACGGTGAGATAGAGGGCACCGGAGGAGGGATCATCTGCCGCGTTGACCGCGACTCGGACGGAAGCGAAGTCGTAGTGGGCGGCAAGCTCCTGCACAAGTTTTTCGATGGAAGCTTTTTCGGCGAGATAGTCATCAAGATGCGCCACATGACGCCCGATAATGGCGCACGCGACCGTAAGGTCCACCGCCCCCCCGTTTCGTACTCCCATGACCTTCACGTCCTCACCCCAGGCCGGGTGCTCATGGTCACGGTCTCTTCCGTTGATCCGCTTCTCGATCTCGAGTACCACCTGCTCAAGTGGGCTCGTCGGCGCATAGCCGACACCAATTGACGTGTCGTTGGCGAGATGGATTTGTGACCCTGATCGCCGCGAGAACACAGCTTGTAGATCGTGCGAGCCAGGCGCTATCAACTCGTGAATGCGCACAAAACGCTCTGCATCGAGAGCATGCAGGTTGGCCCGCAGCCATGCTCGCGATCCTTCGACCGCGATTTCATTGATCCGGACGGCTTCGTTTCCTACTCGCGTTATGGCTCGTCCGGCTAAGTAGACATCGATAGGGGCCAGTATTGCGCCACCGCCGAAGGCTGGCGCCGCGCGCCCGCCGCACAGGAGCGCCTTGTCCACATTGTAATGGAGTACACTGCCAAATCGATCTCGGTATTCGCGAGAGAGGTTACGCGAAAGCGTCTCAGCAAGCGCATCGCAGATTGTGTCCGGGTGGCCGAGACCCTTGCGCTCAACGATTTCCACTGCGTCACCAGGGATCTTGAGCGAGGAAACGACTATAGTGTTCATCGGGTTCTGTTCCGGATTGTACTACTGGGGCCGAACTCTTATCAGCGCCCCTTCATGAGTCGCGAATTCCGTCCGAGCACCTGGCTGCCCACGGCCCTTTCCTCATCCGTGGGAATGACAAGAACATCGACGCCCGAATCGGCGACACTGACAAGCTCATCGCCACGTCGGTTTCGGTCATGGTCGATGGTGACGCCGAGCCAGCCGGCCGCATCGCCGATCCTTTCCCGGACCAACGGCGCGTTCTCGCCGATGCCGGCCGTGAACACGAGGGTATCGAGCCCTCCGAGGGCAGCGGCCAGGGAGCCTATCTCGCGGCCGATGCGATAGACGAAGAGGTCGACAGCCTCGATCGCCGCAGGGTCCTTCAGGTCAATCAGCGTTCGCATGTCCCCGGATAGCCCCGACACGCCGAGCAGGCCGGATCGCTCGTAGAGAAGCTCGGTCAATTCACCAGCCGACAGCTTCTTGTCTTGAAGCAGGTAGAGAACGATTCCCGGATCGAGGGCGCCGCAACGCGTGCTCATGACGAGGCCGTCCAACGTCGAAAACCCCATCGTGGTGGCGACGCTTGCTCCGGCCCTCATGGCGCACAGGCTGGCGCCGCTGCCGAGATGGGCGACGATCGTCCGGCCGCCGGCCACCGCGCCGTAGCGCTCGCGCAGCTTTGAGGCGATATGACTGTAGGAGAGCCCGTGGAACCCATAGGACACGATGCCGGCCTCGGTCATTCCTCGCGGAAGCCCATAGATCTTGGCAAGCCCCGGCCGCGCCGCATGAAACGCGGTGTCGAAACATCCGACCTGGATGGCCTGCGGCAGCAGGCCGGTCGCCAGCGCGACAATCTCCAGATTGATTTGCTGATGGATCGGAGCCAGCGGCTCGAGCCGGCGGAGCGCATCGAGCGTGCGCCCGTCGAGCAGCGTCGCCTCAGTGAAGTCGCGGCCACCATGAACGATCCTGTGTCCGACCCTGCCGATGCGGCGAAGGAGATCGCGATCGGCGAGCAGCGCGGCAACCGCCGCGAATGCCTTGTCGATATCGATCGGTCCGTCGCCCAGGCTCCTGTCGATTTCGGGGGCGCCGCCTACGGGCACGACGCGCAGGCGCGGACGCTGTCCGAGCGACGAGACGCTGCCCCGCAGCAAGAGGGAAAGATCATCACGTCCTTCGAAGACAGCAAACTTCAGGCTCGATGACCCGCCGTTCAGGACAAGGATCGCATCGGTCATGGAGTCGTCCGGTTTCTTGCCGCCGCAATTCGCCAAATGGCGCTCATCGGCTCAGTCAGCAGGTTTCGGCGCCGCATCGGCTACTGCTCCCATTTCCAGCCGAGGATCTCTGGCATGTCCTGCCCGTGCTCGCGGATATAGGCCCGGTGCTCGATCAGCTTGCCTTCCATGGCCTGCTTCAGCTGGATGTGCGCGCCGGCCGGCTCGGGAATGCGGTCGAGCACGCCGAGCACCAGATGATAGCGGTCGAGCCCGTTCAGCACGGTCATGTCGAACGGCGTCGTCGTCGTTCCTTCTTCATTGTAGCCGCGCACGTGGATGTTGTCGTGATTGGTCCGCCGGTAGGTCAGGCGATGGATGGTCCATGGATAGCCGTGATAGGCGAAGATGACGGGCTTGTCCCTGGTGAACAAAGCATCGAACTCGCGATCCGACAGGCCGTGCGGATGATGTTCCTTTGGCTGCAGGGTCATCAGATCGACGATGTTGACCAGCCGGACCTTGAGGTCGGAAATGTGGCGTCTCAGGATCTGGACGGCGGCCAGCGTCTCGAGCGTCGGCACGTCGCCGGCGCAGGCCATCACCACATCCGGCTCGTCGCCCCGGTCGGTCGACGCCCATTCCCATATGCCGATGCCGGCGTTGCAGTGCACTTTCGCCTCGTCGATGGACAGCCACTGCCAGGAATTGGCCTTGCCGGCGACGATGACGTTGATCCGGTTCCAGGTCTGCAGCACATGGTCGGTCACGCAAAGCAGGCTGTTGGCATCCGCCGGCAGATAGACGCGCACGACATCTGCCTTCTTGTTCAACGCCACGTCGATGAAGCCTGGATCCTGGTGGCTGAAGCCGTTGTGCTCCTGCTGCCAGACATGACTGGACAACAGATAGTTCAACGACGCGATCGGTCGCCGCCAGGCAAGCTTGCGGCAGGCATCCAGCCATTTGGCATGCTGGTTGAACATGGAATCGACGATATGCGTGAAGGCCTCGTAGCAGGAGAAGAAGCCATGGCGCCCGGTGAGCAGGTAGCCTTCCAGCCAACCCTGGCAGGTATGCTCGGATAGAATTTCCAGAACCCTGCCCTCCCGCGCCAGGTGGACATCCTCCGGTAGGATCTCTTCCATCCAGGCGCGCTCCGTCACCTCGAAAACGTCCTGCAGACGGTTCGAAGCCGTCTCGTCAGGCCCGACGATGCGGAAATTCCCGGCGCTCTTGTTCAGCGCCAAGACGTCGCGCAGGAAACTGCCCATCACGCGGGTCGACTCCGCCCTGACGCAGCCGGGCCGCTCGATCGGGACGGCGTGCTCATTCAGGCCAGGCAGCTCGAGGGACCGGCGCAGCAGGCCGCCATTGGCATGCGGGTTGGCGCTCATGCGCCTTTCACCTTCCGGCGCGGTGGCGCGGATCGCGGCCACAGGCGCGCCGGCGGCATCGAAAAGCTCTTCGGGCCGGTAGCTTCTCATCCACTCCTCGAGCATCCTCAGATGCGCGGGGTTCTCGGCGAGGCCGGAGAGCGGAACCTGGTGGGCGCGCCAGAACCCCTCGGTCTTCAGTCCGTCGACCTCCTTGGGACCGGTCCAGCCCTTCGGGCTTCGCAGCACGATCATCGGCCATTTCGGCCGCGACTGCGCGGTCTTTGCGCCGCTGCGAGCAGCATCCTGAATAGCCTTGATGCGGTCGAGCGCATCGTCGAGCACGACCGCCATCCGCTCATGCATCATGGCCGGATCGTCGCCCTCGACGAACAGCGGCTCGTAGCCGTAGCCGATGAACAGCGCGCGCAGCTCTTCCTCGGGAATGCGGGCGAGAATGGTGGGATTGGCGATCTTGTAGCCGTTGAGGTGGAGGATCGGCAGCACCGCGCCGTCAAGCACCGGATTGAGGAACTTGTTGGAGTGCCAGGAGGTGGCGAGCGGCCCGGTTTCCGCCTCGCCATCGCCAACCACGCAGGCGACGACAAGGTCCGGGTTGTCGAAGGCTGCGCCATAGGCATGCGAGAGCGCGTAGCCGAGCTCGCCGCCTTCATGGATCGAGCCGGGCACGTCGGGAGCCGCATGGCTTGGGATGCCGCCCGGAAAGGAGAACTGCCGGAAGAGCTTTTTTATCCCGGCCTCATCCAACCGGATATCCGGATTGATCTCGCTGTAGGTGCCTTCGAGGTAGGTGTTTGCAACCATCGCAGGTCCCCCGTGACCGGGACCGCAGACATAGATGACATCCGCATCGCGCTGTCTGATTGCGCGGTTGAGATGCGTATAGATGAAGCTGAGGCCCGGCGAGGTTCCCCAATGGCCGAGAAGCCTGGGCTTGACATGCTCCAGCCGAAGCGGCTCGCGAAGCAACGGATTATCGAGCAGGTAAATCTGCCCGATAGTCAGATAGTTGGCGGCACGCCAGTAGGCATCTATGTCGTGCAATTCCTGGGCGGACAAGCGATTGGGATTGGCTGCTGTTGTCGAAGGTTCCGTCATCTTCCCTGGCTCCATTGCCTCGTCTTCGAAAGCCCATGGATCGCGACGTAAGTCTCAGCCAATGGGCACCACCGCATTCGCGCGTTTCAATTCATGGCTACCGAACCTATCCGTGTCGAGGGTTATGCCAAAATATCACTGCGCGAAGGGCCAGTGATTGACCGACGTCAACATTGAGCATGGCGGCCCTCCGAGGTCGATGAAGCCTTACCCTCGTCCAGCATGCTGCCCGAGGGTATTGTGGAGCGATGGTTCATCACCGTGCCGGCGAACGGATAGGGGAAATCGAATTGCCAAGGACAAGTTCGTCAAGCACATCGGCGGCCATCACCCCGGTCAAAGGACAATCATCCGCGCGGGCGGATCATTCAACGGAAGCGCAGATCGTGGAACATGCACGGAAATTCTTCCGCTGCCGGCCGCTGTTGCCGTAACCGAAGCGGCGCTTGACCAGCAAGCCGTCGCAACAGTCACGGCCGTTGCAGGCTTTGGATATAGGTGAGGATCGCCTCGATCTGTTTCGGGCTGGCAACCCACTCCGGCATATCCGGGTGGCCGGTCGAAATGCCCTCCGCGAGCGCTTCCTCGAGATCGGTGATCGGATAGCGCTGCGACAGAGTTCGAAATGCAGGCGCATCGGGATGGCGGCTTTTATCAGTCCTACCGACGGCGTGGCAACGCGCGCAATTGGCTTCAACCAGTGCCTTTCCATGCGACAGGGGATCGCCGCGCGCCAGTGCGATAGACAGGCCAAGTGTTGCCGCTAGGATTGCTGCACGCGTCAAGGGATGGCTTACGAACGTCGCGTGCATCGAAATCGCCCATCGAGTCGCGTGTTCATGGCCCTGGCCTCCACGAAGATTGGTCGCGGCGAGAAGGAACTTCCGGCCATCTGTCATCGTCATCGGGTTCGTTCCATCGTTGGCAGCGAAACGAGGCTAACCGCGGCCCGGCGGGACCGTCGTTGATCGAGATCAATGTACAAACTTCGCCGCGCTACGCAGGTGCCTCCGCGACAAGCTCCTTGACCCAGATCAACGTGGTGCCGTCGCCCGGATGCTTTAAATGCAGTCCTCGTCAGGTTGACCCGAATTTGGCGAAGCTGCGCGATGGATCGCGCGAAAACGCGGATTCGCGAAAGTGATAAACTAGCTCGGTGAGGATGCCTGGCGAGTTGGTCCGCCGACTTCGGCCCTAGCGCCTTCTGGGCAACTTGTAAGGTGGAGGGCAGAGGCGGTGGACCTGTCGATCAACTCGGTTCCGAGGAGAAAAACCATGGCTGAAACCGCCACCAAACTGCCCGTCACAAGAAAAAAAGAGCACCACGCAGTTGCCGGCCGGCAACTGGACTGCTCCATTCGAAAGCCTGCGTCGCGAAATCGACCGCCTCTTCGATGATTTCCATCCGTTCGATTTTCGCTTGCCCTCGACGCGCTCGCTATTCGGTCATGAATTGCCGGCGCTGCGTAGTGGAGATTGGCCGATCACGCCGGCGATGGATCTCGTCGAGAGGGATAAGGAGTACGAGGTCACCGCCGAACTGCCCGGCATCGACGAAAAGAACATCAAGATCAAACTCGCCAACCACGTGCTGACGATCAAGGGTAAGAAAAACGAAGAGAAGGAAGAGAAGGACAAGGACTATCATCTGTCCGAGCGCCGTCACGGCTCCTTCCAGCGTTCGTTCCAGCTGCCTGCAGGCGTTGACGCCGACAAGATCGACGCCAGCTTCGCCAAGGGCGTGCTGACAATCAAGCTGCCCAAGACCGCCGAAGCCCAGAAGGCGGAGAAGAAGATCACTGTAAAGGCCGCATAATCGCCGAACCGGTCACACCCGGCGCACCAATCGGTGCGCCGGGTGTGCGGATTGCGACGCTCTATCCGGCGCGCTTCAATTGGTTTATGCGGATGAACTGTCGGTCTTGGTAGTAGCAATCGACTTTTCGGCGGTGTCCAGTTGTTCTGCGATCTCGAGCCTTTGTCTCTCGCGGCTCAGCAAGTCCTCAATGACCCACCGCCGCTCGGGATCGGTCTCACGGGCAAGCAGATTTTCGAAATGAGCAATGTTGGCGCGCGCAACAAATCGATCCACGTCGACCCTCAATGCCGATGGATTCACCGCAGGAACTCTACTCGGAACATGACATTCGTCCCAGTCACATCTTTTTGGCACAAGCCACAACAATTTGGCACACCAGGACACTGCCGCTGGAGATCACTAGCATTTAGGCGCAAGGCGTTGAAGAGTTGATCTTGGCGAAAGGCCGAACGGAAGCCATTCTCTGCCTTGCCGCGAGCCGAAGCGGCTGGCTGCATACGCAGCCTATCTGAGGACACCCTATCATGGACTCGCTCATAGCCCAGCTTGGGGTCGCCCTGGCGATAGGATTGCTCGTCGGGTTGGAACGCGGCTGGAGAGAACGCGATGCGCCCGATCGCAGCCGCACAGCCGGCATTCGTACATTCGGCATTACGGGATTGCTCGGCGGCGTTGTCGCGGCTCTAGCCAAGGCGCTCGCGGCGGATTCCGTGCTGGTCGCGGGCTTCATCGCATTCGCGGCCATTTTTGCGTGGTACAAGGCACGCGAAGCCGCGCACGATGAGGATTTCAGCGTCACGACCGTCATCGCGGGCCTTGCCGTCTTCGCCCTTGGAGCGCTCGCCGTGGCCGGCGATTTCCGGGTTGCGGCCGCGGGCGGCGCAGCCCTCGCGGCACTTCTCGCAAGCCGCGAGGTCTTGCACGGGCTCTTGCAGCGCCTGACCTGGATAGAGCTTCGCTCGGCGTTGATACTCGCGGTGATGAGCGTGATCGTGCTGCCCCTGCTGCCTGACCGCACATTGGACCCCTGGGGCGGCTTCAACCCGCGCGAGATCTGGCTCCTGACGGTGCTCATGGCCTCGATCTCATTTGCCGGTTACGTCGCAGTTCGCGTCCTCGGAAACGCTCGCGGCCTGATTGTCAGCGCGCTTGCCGGCGCGGTCGTCTCATCCACCGCTGTCACCTTATCGCTGGCCCGCACGGCCAACGCAGCGAACAATTCCTTGTCTTTTGTGGGCGCGGCCTCGCTGGCGGCGACGGTTTCGATCTTGCGTGTCTGCCTTGTCGTTCTGGCCCTCACGCCGAGCGTGGCCGCGTTCATCGCCGCGCCGGCGCTCGCTGCCGCGCTGGCATTCGCCGCCTGCGGAGCAATCGCATTGGCCATCCATGGCCAGAAACCGGAGAACCCCGCCCCGACGCGCAATCCATTCGAATTGACGCCTCTCCTGATCTTTGCGTTGCTGTTCGCATTCGCTTCGACGGCGAGCGCCGCGCTGGCCTCACGATTTCAGGAACAGGGCCTGCTGGCGAGTTCCGCGATCGCGGGCGCGTTCGATGTCGATGCTTCAGTGCTCAGCGCCCTACGCCTGGTCAAGAATTCAATCTCGATCGAAACGGTAGGACATGCGGTGCTGACGGCGTTGATGGCCAACGCGATCGGACGCCTTTCGCTGGCGGCATTCGCAGGTCCGGTGAGATTCTGGCTTCCCCTGGCCGGCATGACTTTGATTGCCGCGGCTGCGGGCTATAGCGCCATGCAACTCCTGTAGCGATCCGCATGGGCTTTGTCTCCGCGGGGCGGCTCCCGCAGGGAACCGGATTTGACCCGTATCAAAGCTGCCGGCGCGCTTTCCTGTTGAATTGCTCCCATCGTTCCAAAGGTGGGAGGGCCTCATGGCCACAACAGACATCAATGTCCCTATCCGGGAAGAAACCGCGACCCCGGCTTCGGCGAAGCTCCGGCTGGGGTCGCTGACGGCGCTCGTCATCGGCTCCATGGTAGGCTCGGGCGTCTTCAGCCTGCCGCAGAACATGGCGGCCGGCGCCGGTCCGCTTGCGATCCTGATCGGTTGGGCCATCACGGCGGTCGGCATGCTGGCGCTGGTGTTCGTCTACCAGTCGCTGGCGGTACGCCGGCCCGACCTCGACGCCGGCCCCTATGCCTATGCCAAGGCCGGCTTCGGTCCGTTCGTAGGTTTCAACAGTGCCTGGGGCTATTGGATCAGCGCATGGGTCGGCAACGTTTCCTACGCGGTGATCGTCTTCAGCGCGTTGTCCTATTTCTTCCCCGCCTTCGGTGACGGAAACACGTGGCAGGCGGTGCTCGGCGCATCGATCCTGCTGTGGCTTATCCACTTTCTGATCCTCGCGGGCATCCGTCAGGCGGCCGTCGTCAACACCATCGTGACCGTGGCCAAGATCGCGCCTGTCGTGCTGTTCGTCGGGATCGTCGCCGTCGCGTTCAAGCTCAACGTCTGGACACTCGACTTCACCGGGCTCGGCAACGCCTCGCTCGGCACCATCGCCGCCCAGGTCAAGAGCACGATGCTGGTGACGCTGTGGGTGTT
>RXJA01000361.1 GCA_003963455.1 Hyphomicrobiales bacterium | reverse complement strand
CTGATCCGCGCCAGCTATGAAGTCTTCAAGGGTGAAGGAGAGCTGGTGCTCTACTGCGAGCATCTGCAGACGGTGAAATACAAGAACCCGGCCGACTTTGCCGGCAAGACAGAGAAGTGAACCGTGGCCGCTGACACTGAACTCCCGCTGGCCGGCCTCGTCGTTGTCGACATGAGTCAGTTCCTGTCAGGCCCCTATTGCTCGCTGCGCCTGCTCGACCTCGGCGCGCGCGTCATCAAGATCGAGCGGCCCGATGGCGGCGACCTGTCGCGCCGGCTCTATCTCAGCGACACCGAGATCGGCGGTGATTCCACCATTTTCCACGCCATCAACCGCGGCAAGGAGAGCCTCGCCGTCGACCTCAAGGACGAGGCCGATCTCGCCATGCTGCGCGGGCTGATCGCCAGGGCCGACGTGCTCATCCAGAACTTCCGGCCGGGCGTCATCGAACGGCTCGGCCTCGACTATGAGCATGTGAGGACGATCAACCCGCGGCTCGTCTACGCCTCGATCAGCGGTTATGGCGAGGAAGGACCCTGGGTCAAGCGCCCGGGGCAGGATCTGCTAGCCCAGTCGCGCTCCGGCGTCATGTGGCTGAACGGCGACGAGGGACAGGGGCCGGTGCCGTTCGGCCTGGCGATCGCCGACATGCTGGCGGGCGCGGCCTGCGCGCAAGGCATCCTCGCCAAGCTGGTGCGGCGCGGCATCACCGGTCAAGGCGGCCATGTCGAAACCAGCCTGCTCGAGGCGCTGATCGACTTCCAGTTCGAGGTGCTGACCACGCATCTCAACGACGGCCGCCGCCTGCCGAAACGCTCGTCCTTCCGCAGCGCGCATGCCTATCTCTCGGCGCCCTACGGCGTCTATCCGACCAAGGACGGTTACCTGGCGATCGCCATGACGCCGATTCCGAAAATCGCCGATCTGCTCGAATTGCCCGAGCTCGACCCGTTCCGCGACAAGCCGGCGACCTGGTTCACCGCCCGCGACGAGATCAAGGCGATCATCGCCAGGCGAATTGCCGAAAAGACCATAGACGAATGGCTGGCCATTCTGGAGCCTGCCGACGTCTGGTGCGCCAAGGTGCTGACCTGGCCGGAACTGTTGGAAAGCGACGGCTTCAAGACGCTCGACATGCTGCAGACCGTGACGCGCGAGGACAATGTCTCGATCCTCACCACCCGCACGCCGCTGCGCGTCGACGGCGCGCGCGCCAAGGTCGGTCGCGCCGCGCCCCGTATCGGCGAGCACAGCGAAAAAATCCGCGCGGAGTTCGGCCTGTGATCCGCTTGAAAGGCATGACCTGGAGCCATCCGCGCGGCTACGACCCGATGGTCGCGTGCTCGGCGCTGTGGAAGGAAAAGACCGGCGTATCGATCGAATGGGAAAAGCGCTCGCTGCAGGACTTCGAGTCCTTCCCGGTCGAGGAACTCGCCCGCGCTTATGACCTGATCGTCATCGACCATCCGCATGTCGGCCAGATCACCGCCGAGAAATGCCTGGCGCCGCTCGATGTGCCGGGACGCGAGGCGGAACGCGAAGCGCTGGCGAGGGCAAGCGTCGGCAAATCCTATCCGAGCTACACTTGGCAGGGCCGGCAATGGGCCTTTCCTATCGACGCCGCGACTCAGGTGCAGGCCTGGCGGCCTGATCTGATCAAGGCCGCGCCGAGAATCTGGACCGAAGTGCTGGCGCTTGCCGAGCAGGGCCATGTGCTCTTGCCGCTCAGGCCGCCGCATTCGCTGATGTGCTTCTACACCTTGACCGCCGATCTCGGCCGGCCATGCGCGGTCGACGGACCGGGCGACCTGGTCGATGGCGAGACCGGAGAAACTGCCTTCGAAATGCTGCGCGAGATCGCGGCGCTCGTCGATCCAGAATGCCTGACGATGGATCCGATCGCCGTCTTCGAGAAAATGGCTGACCCCGACTCGCCTATCGCCTGCGCGCCGCTGATCTATGGTTATGTTCCCTATGCCGTGGCGGGTTTCCGGCCGCGCCGCCTCGCCTTTGCCGACATGCCGGTCGCCGGCGGCAATGGCCCGGTCGGCTCGGCGCTCGGCGGCACCGGCATCGCCGTCTCCGCCTTCTCGACCGACCGCGAGGCGGCGATCGACTTCGCCTACTGGATCGCCAGCGGCGACGTGCAGCGCGGGCCTTACGCCGCTGCCGGCGGCCAGCCCGGCCATGCAGCGGCGTGGGAGGATGACGCGGTCAACGCCGCGACCGGCGGCTTCTATCGCGACACGAGGGCAACGCTCGAAGGCGCCTGGGTGCGTCCGCGCCATGACGGCTACATGGCATTCCAGCAGCAGGCTTCCGACCGCATCAATGAAGGCCTAGCCGGTCGGCAGGACGCCCGCCGCGTCGTCGCCGACATCAATCGCCTGTTCCGGGAGAGTTTCGCGCCGGCTGCCGCCGGCTGATTTCACTGCACCAAGGGAGGAAAAAATGACCAGCCTGATACGCGGCCTGCTCGCCGCAACTGCTTTAGTCTCGATTCCATTCGCCGCCCATGCCGCCGACGTGAAGTCGGTGATCGACGGCCTGCCTGCCGATCTCAAGGCGCAATATGACGGCGCGCCGCAGAAAGTACTGCCCTCGGCCTGGGACAATTTCACGCCGCCGCCCAAGCCCTGGAAGTGGTGCCACTCGGAGAGCTACCAGGGCAATCCGTGGCGCGTGTCGGTGACCAAGGAACTGAAGCGGCTGGTCGATGGCCTCATCGCCGACGGCACGGTGTCGAGCTTCGAGGTCTCGGATTCGAACAACGATCCCAGCCAGCAGATCAACCAGATCCGCGCCTTCATCGACAAGAAGTGCTCGATCATCACGTCGATCCCTGGCTCGGCGACGGCGCTCGACGATGCGGTGGATGCAGCCGCCAAGGCGGGCATCCCCTTCGTCACGGCGGCGGGTTCCATCACCAGCCCCAACGCCATCAATGTCGATTCCAACTATGCCCGCTGGGGCTATGACATGATGACGGCGATTGGCAAGGCCAAGCCCGATGCCAGCGTGCTGGTGGTCGAAGGCATCGCCGGACATCCGATCGTGGTCCAGGAGAAGCAGGGCGCCGACAAGGCGCTGGCCGAGAACAAGGGCCTCAAGGTCGCGCGCACCATCAACGGCAACTGGACGGCCAACGTCACCAAGACGGTGGTGCTGCAGGCGATCGCCACCAATCCGGCGCCGATCGACGCGGTGTGGACGACCGGCAGCGAAAGCCGTGTCGTGGCCGAGGCCTTCGCCGAGGCCGGCCGGCCGGCGCCGCTGATCACCGGCTCGATCACCGGCGATGCGCTCGGCTACTGGAAGGCCAACCCCGACAAATACCGCTTCGAAGGCCATGCCGTGCTGCCGGGCTGGACGGCGCAGACGCTGTTCCGCGTCGGCGAGCGCATGCTCGACGGCCAGAAGCCGAAGCTCAACACGCTGCTCATCCCGATCCCGCCGGTGCATGCCGCCGAGCTCGACAAATGGTACAAGGACTGCATGACGCCGGACGCCGTTTCGGTCTTCCCGGTGCCGCCGACGGACCCGATGCCCGAAAACGTGCTCGACGCCTATTTCGCCAATCCTGCCCCGACCAAGGGCTGGGATTATTCCAAGGTGCCGGACGCCTGCGCCAAGTGATGTCATGCGAAGCCGGTTCTCGCTAAGGTGTGCTGATATTCAGGTGATGCCGGCCTGCAAATGGCGGTTTCCTGCGCTTCCGGTGCTCACGTACCAAAAGTACGCTCCGCTCCGGTTCTCGGAAACCACCATTTTCGGCGCGGCCTGACCTGAATCTCAACACACCTTAAAGGGCCGGCTTCTCCATTCCGGGAAGAAAAATGCTCGAGGTCCAAGGCGTCTCCAAACGCTATGGCGAAACCGTCGCGCTGGCCGAGGCGTCCATCGCCTTCCGTCCCGGCACGATCCATACGATTCTCGGTGAGAACGGCTCGGGCAAGAGTACGCTGGTGAAGCTCTTGTCCGGCATCGTGCAGCCGGATGGCGGCGCGATCCTGCTCGACGGCAGGGCATTTGCCGGCACGCGGCCCGCCGACTTCCAGGCCGCCGGCTTCGCCACGGTCTTCCAGGAGGTGCTCGTCGCGCCCGACCGTTCGGTGACCGACAACATCCTGCTCGGCCTCGACGGCCTCTGGCGGCGGGCCGTGCCGCGTGGCGAACGGCGCGCCCGGGCGCAAGCCGCGCTCGGCCGCTTCGCGGTGACGCCGATCGATCTCGACCGGCCTTGCGGCGAACTGCCGCTTGCCGCGCGCCAGCTTGTCGTGCTCGCCCGCGCGGTCATCCGCAATCCGCGTGTCCTGATCCTCGACGAGGTGACGGCGGCGCTCGACTTCGCCGATCGCGAGTCGGTCTTCGCCTTGATGCGCGCGCTGGCCGGCGCGGGCACGCTGATCCTGTTCATCACGCACCGCATGGACGAGGTGATGGCCTTGTCCGACCGCATATCGATCCTGCGCGCCGGCCGCGTGGTCAAGACCGAGGAGCGCGGCGTGTCGACGCCCGCCGAGCTTCTGGCGGCGATGGCGCCGCAGACGGCCGCGGAGTTGGCGCATGGCTGACGGAAAGGCTCTTCGCGTGCGCGAGCTTGTCATCGCCCCCGGCGTCGACCCGATCAGCCAGGCCATCGCGCCGGGCGAGATCGTCGGCCTTGCCGGGCTCGACGGCCATGGCCAGGAACGCTTCCTGCGCGCGCTGGCCGGGCTCGAGCGGCCGGTCGCGGGCGAGATCGCCGTCGACGGCAAGGCAGGATCGATCACCAGTTTTCGCAAGGCCGTTGCCGGCGGCATTGCCTATCTGCCGCGCGACCGCCGCTCGACCGGCATTTTCCCGACCCAGTCGGTGCTCGACAATTTCGCCATCTCCACCGTGTCGAACGATCGCCGTTTCGGCTTCTTGAGCTTCGCGGCGCGGCGGCGTCGCTACGAGACTTACAGGCAAAGGCTCAGCATCGTCGCGCCGCGACCCGATGCGGCCATAACCACCTTGTCCGGCGGCAACCAGCAGAAGGTGCTGCTCGCCCGGGCCCTTGCGCTGGAGCCCAGCTTCCTTTTGCTCAACGATCCGACGCGCGGCGTCGACGTGGCGACGCGGCACGTTCTCTACGATGTCTTCCGCGGCCTTGCCGCCGAGGGCATGGCCCTGGTGATCCTGTCGAGCGAGATCGAGGAGATATTGCTTCTGTGCCACCGCGTGCTGGTGTTCCGCGAGCAGCGCGTCTCGGCCGAGTTCTCGGGCGCGGAGATGACCACCGACGCGGTGATCGCCGCCATGTTCGGACGCGCCGCATGAGCCCGGTCCTTCGCAAGCTCCGTGGTGTCGGCTTCGCCGTGGTCATGCTCATCGTCCTGCTCGTGCTCAACGTCGCGCTCAATCCGGCGCGCTTTCAGCCTTCGTCCTGGGGCACGCTGCTCGGGCTGGCGGCACCGCTGATCGGCGCGGCCGTCGCTTCCGCCCCGGTCATCCTGGCGGGACGCGGAGGCATCGACATCTCCGTCGGCCCGCTGATGGGCTTCGTCAACGCTTTGGTCATCCAGGTGCTGTTCCTCAATCTCGGCATCTCGTCGCCATGGATCATCGTTCCGGCCGCGTTGCTGGTTGGGGCGGCGGTCGGCGCCGCGAATGGCGCGCTAGCCACCATTGTCCGCATTCAGCCGATCGTGGCGACGCTCGGCACCTATCTGATCCTCACCGGCGTCACGCTCACCGTTCTGCCGGCGCCGATCGGCCCCGCGCCGGAGTGGCTGAAGGCCATGGCCGGGCCGCTCTCGATCGTGCCGCTGGCCCTGATCGGCCTATCCTGGCTCCTCATACGCCGCACGCCCTATTACGACCTGCTGATGGCCGTCGGCAGCGACGACCGCGCCGCCTATACGGCCGGCGTGCCGGTGACCAGGGTGCGGCTCATCGCCTATGTCCTGACCGGGATCTTCGCCGCCGCGGCCGGGCTGATGCTCACCTCGCTGATCGGCTCGGCCGATCCCAATATCGGCCCGACCTACACGCTGATTGCGATTGCCGCCGTAGCGCTCGGCGGCGTCAGCCTCGCCGGCGGACGGGGCGGGCTTGGAGGTGCCGCGATCGGCGCCATCGACATCTTCCTGCTGCAGAGCCTGCTCACCACCTTCAACGTCTCCACCTATGTGCTGCAGATCGCCTATGGCCTGATCCTCGTCATCGCCGTGGTGCTGACGGCGGTGCAGGAGCGGTTGTCGAGGCGGAAAGGCTGACCGGATGACAAGCAACTGGTTCCAGTCCACCAACGCCCGCATCGCCGGCGCCTTCGCGATGGCGCTGCTGCTCCAGATCGTCGGCACGCTGCTCATCCCCGGCTATTCGGCGCCCTTCGCCATCCGCGCGTTGCTGGTCATCGCTTCGCTGCTGGCGGTCGCCTCCATCGGCCAGACGCTGGTCGTTATCCTTGGCGGCATCGATCTTTCCATTCCCTTCGTCATCGGCTTTGCCAATGTCGTGGCGGCGCAGCTCTACGGCCAAGGCTGGAACTTCGCCCTCGTCTGCGTCCTCGTTGGGATCCTTGCCATCGCGATCGGCGCGCTGAACGGGCTGATCTCGCGCGGGCTGAACATCCATCCGCTGATCGTCACGCTCGGCATCGGCATGGTCGTCCAGGGCGCGGTGCTGTTGTGGACCGGCGGTTTCCCTTCCGGCTCGGCGCCGCAAGCCGTGTCGGCCTTCGTCTCGATCGGCGGTTCGGTCGGCCCGTTGCCCGTCCCCTTGCTGGTGCCGTGCCTCGTGGTGCTGACGGCGCTGATCGTGCTGGTGCTCGCCCGCACGCCCTATGGGCGCCGGCTCTACGCGGTCGGCAGCAACCCGGAGGCGGCGCCCCTGGCGCTGATCGATCCGCTGCGCATGTGGATCGTCACCTACGCGGCGAGCGCCTTCTTCGCGGCGGCAGCCGGCGTGCTTTTGCTTGGCTTCACCGGCTCGGCCTATGGCGATGTCGGCCAGCCCTATCTCTTCCAGACGATTGCCGCCGTCGTGGTCGGCGGCGCGGCACTTGTCGGCGGGCGCGGCAGTTATCTCGGCACCATCGCCGGCGTCCTGGTTCTCACCGAAATCAACACGCTGCTGATCGGGCTCGGCTTCCGGCCGTCGACGGTGCAGGCCGCGCTCGGCCTTGTCATTCTGCTGCTGGTCTCACTCTACGGGCGTGAGCGCCACGTCCGCACGACGATTTAGATGGACTGGAATTGTCAAGCTTGACGCGCTATATGACTATCTACATGGTCAGGAGCGTGACATGAACGCGATCAATCTCGCGGATGCCAAGGCCCACCTTAGCGAACTGGTCGACCGGGTCGAGGCGGGCGATTCAATCGACATCACTCGTCGCGGCAAGCCGGTCGCGCGGCTCACTGCCGTAGCCAGGCCGCGCAAACCGATCGATATCGCGCTGCTTCGCTCACTGACGGCAGCGATGCCGGCCCAGTCCCAGAGCGCCGCCGATCTCGTCCGGTCGATGCGGGATGGCGATCGCTACTGATGCTCTATCTCGACACGTCGCTGATCGTCGCGGCTCTCTCGAACGAAGCGATGACGCCGCGTGTGCAGGCCTGGCTGACGGAACAGGAGCCGGCGCAGCTTCTCATCAGCGACTGGACCGTCACCGAGATGTCGTGTGCCATGGCGATCAAGCTACGCACAGGACAAGTCAGCCTGGAACAGCGCGCCGCCGCGCTTGCGATGTTTAATAGGCTTGTCGCGGAGAGCTTTACCGTCCTGGGCGTGACGGGCGGGCAGTTTCGGGCGGCAGCGAGGTTTGCCGATCGGCACGATCTTGGGCTCCGAGCAGGGGACGCGCTGCATCTCGCCATCGCTTCGGAGCATGGCGCCACGATATATACGCTTGATCAGCGGCTCGCCGACGCCGGGCCGGAGCTCGGAGTGCCGGCGCAAATGCTCGCTGACAGCGACTAGTTTGCAGGCGAGCTCCTTTTTGGCTTAGCCAAGCCGCCACAGCCGGCGCGTATTGCCCGAGAGCAGGCGCGTCCGCTCCGAGTCGCTTGCGCCCGCTAGCAGCGCATGTGTCGCGGCAATCCAGGTGGTCAGCCCGCCCCCCAGCGTGCAGACCGGCCAGTCGCTGCCCCAGATCACCCGGTCCCAACCGAACGAGCCGATCGTGTGCTCGACATAGGGCCGGAGCGTCTCGACCGTCCACGTCGCCGGGTCGGCATAAGCGACGACGCCGGAGATCTTGGCCGTAACATTCGGCCGCTTGGCGATCGCTTCCATATGCTCGCGCCACGGATGTTCCGCATTGCCCTTGATATCGGGCACGCCGCAATGGTCGAGGACGAACTGGACGTCTGGCGCGAGATCGGCAAGCGCCATCGCCTTCGGGATCTGATGCGGCAACACCACCAGATCGAATGTCAGGCCGGTGCCGGCCAGCCGCTTGATGTTCCGGCGGAACAGCGCCCCTTCCGAAAGATCGTCGGGAACGACATGCAGCACACGTCGAAAACCCTTGACGAACGGCTCGGCCTTCACCGTTTCCAGATAGGCTTCGAAACCGGACTCCTCGGGTCGGCAGGATGCGATCGCTCCGCGCAGCAGGCTGCCAGCCTTGCCCGCGAGCGACTTCACATAAGCGGTCTCGGCGGCGATGTCGGCGGGGTCCACATCGACCTCCATATGCAGCACGGCCTCAATGCCGGAACGCAAGGCGTCGGTGGCATATTCCTGGTAGGAAAAGTCGCGGTTCAGCGCCGGTACGCCGGCCAGCCACGGATAGCGCAGCGCGCCCTGGTCGATGAGGTGCAGATGCGTGTCGATGATCATGGCGGCGTATCCTCCCTGGACCGCGGCACTATCTCGCCAAAAAATCCATTATTCAAATAAGAAATTACGACGATTGCGGCACGTCGGATCCGGCAAGCTGCGACAGCCTTGCGGCGGCGTCTTGCAGATGCCGAATCGTCAGCGTGATGTCCGGCGCCGTGGGCGCGTTGACGAGGGTGATGTAGGGAATGGTCAGCGCCGCGATGGCCCTGCCGTCGGGGCCGAGCACCGGCGTCGATAGATTGTAGACGCCGGCGGTCTGCAGCGAAGCCATCATCTCGTAGCCGCGGTCGCGCACCTGGTCGAGGCGGGCGAAGAACTCCGGCGTCAGGGCGAGCTGCTCCGTGCTCTGCAGATGCTCGGCGATCATCATCTGGCGCTCCTCCGGCGAGCGGAAGGCTAGCAGCACATGGCCGGATCCGGTGTCGAACAGGCTGATATGCGAGCCGACGCGGATCGAGATGCCCCAGTAGCGCGGCGCCTCCTGCTGGGCGATGACCACGGCCGCGCCGCGGTCGAACACCACCAACTGGTTGGCCTGCCATGAGGTTTCGGCGAGTTCCCGCATGATCGGCGTCGCGTAGGACACCAGCCGCCGCACCGGCGCGTGCAGTTGCGCGAGGCCGAAAAGCTTGAGCGTCAGCGAATAGCGGTCGCCGTCGATCTTGGTGACATAGCCGCGCCGCACCAGCCGGTCGAGCATCCGGTAGAATTCGTTCGGGCTGCGGTCGAGCCGCTTGGCGATCTCCGCCTGGGTCAGCCCGCCGTCCACGCTCGACAGCAGCTCGAGGATGTCCAGGCCCTTGTCGAGCGCCGGCGCGCGGTAGCGGTCGCCATCTTCTTCCTCTGCCACCAACCCCTCCAGTGAATTTCCACCTGCATATATGCATGAAGTTCGCGCCGCTGGAAGCACAATCGACTTGACCCGGGAATGAAAATGCTATTTGCATATGAATGAAGCTCAAGCGATCGGCTGCGCATCCGGCCGGCCGTCGCCGCGAGCCCGTGGGAGGAGAGAACATGACGAGACTGCTTCTAGGCATTTCCGCCGGCCTGGCCGGCTTGCTGCTGAGCGGCACGGCGTTTTCAGCCGATCTGCCCGGCAAATTTCCGGGCGTGACGATCGACGCCAAGCTGATCGGCGGCCAGCAATATGAGAAGCTCTACGAGCGCATTCCCGAGTGGGAGAAGCTGACCGGCGCCAAGGTCAACATCCTATCGAAGAAGAACCACTTCGACCTCGACAAGGAGATCAAGTCGGACATCGCCTCCAACTCGATCACCTGGTGCGTCGGCTCCAACCACACCTCGTTCGCGCCGCAATATCCGGGCATCTACACCGATCTCGCCAAGCTGCTGCCGAAGGAGGAGATCGACGCCTTCGTGCCGGCCAACATCGCCGCCGGCACGCTTGACGGCAAACTGGTCATGCTGCCGCGCGCCCAGTTCGACGTCTCGGCGCTCTATTACCAGAAGAGCCTTTACCAGGACGAAGCCAAGAAGAAGGCCTACAAGGACAAGTACGGCGAGGAGCTCGCCCCGCCGGACACGTTCGACGAGATGGCGCAGCAGGCCGAATTCTTCGCCAGCCCGCCCGACTTCTACGGCACGCAATATGCCGGCAAGGAAGAGGCGATCAACGGCCGCTTCTACGAGATGGTGATCGCCGACGGCGGCGAATATCTCGACAAGGACGGGAAGCCGGCCTTCAATTCCGAGGCCGGCGTCAAGGCGCTCGACTGGTTCGTCAACCTCTATAAGGCGAAGGCCGTGCCGGCCGGCACCACCAATTATCTGTGGGACGATCTCGGCCAGGGCTTTGCCTCCGGCACCGTGGCGATCAACCTCGACTGGCCGGGCTGGGCCGGCTTCTTCAACGACCCCAAGTCGTCCAAGGTCGCCGGCAATGTCGGCGTCAAGGTCCAGCCCAAGGGCTCGTCCGGCAAGCGCTCGGGCTGGTCTGGCGCGCATGGCTTCTCGGTGACCGAGAACTGCGCCAACAAGGATGCCGCCGCGTCGCTCGTCTGGTGGCTGACCAATGAGGACAGCCAGAAGCTGGAGGCCGCGGCCGGCCCGCTGCCCACCCGCACCAAGGTGTGGGAATGGGATCTCGAGCAGGCGAAGTCCGATCCTTACAAGACTGAAGTGCTGCAGGCCTTCCAGGAAGCCGCCAAGAACGCCTTCCCGGTGCCGCAGACGCCGGAATGGATCGAGATTTCCAACGCCGTCTATCCCGAGCTGCAGGCTGCCATCCTCGGCGACAAGACGTCCAAGCAGGCGCTCGACGACGCCGCCGCCAAGGCGACGCAGATCCTGCAGGACGCCGGCAAGCTCTAGGCCGCCGCGCCACGCAACCGCCTCCCCACAAACCGGGGAGGCGGCCGCATGCTCTCGCGAAACATGCCGTCCCCGGTCCCGGCCGGGGTTGGATCACTTCACTTCGCTGACAGGATCCCGATGAAGGGCTTCAAGCCATCCGCGCCGGTTCTCCTTCTGCTGCCCGCCTTCGTCGTGCTGGCGGCGGTGGTGCTTGTGCCGCTGCTTCTGTCGCTCTATTCCAGCTTCACGCCCTTCCGTCTGACCCGGCCCGAGACCTTCTTCGTGCTGATCGGCTTCCGGAACTACATGTCGATCCTGGGCAATCCGGACTTCTGGTGGGCCTTCGGCCGTACCGTTCTGCTGCTCACCGTCGCGCTCAACCTCGAAATGCTGCTCGGCCTCGGTCTGGCCATGCTGGTCGAGAAGGCGACGCGCGGCCAGCGCATCCTGCGCACACTGATGATGTTTCCGATGATGTTCTCGCCGATCCTGGTCGGCTTCCAGTTCAAGTTCATGTTCAACGACAATATCGGCCTGGTGAACAACGCGCTGCAGTCGCTGGGCATCACGCAGGACGCCATCCCGTGGCTGATCGAAAGC
>RXJA01000620.1 GCA_003963455.1 Hyphomicrobiales bacterium | reverse complement strand
GGTGCCGAACCTGACCGGCGGCTATTCGACGATGATGCCGAACCACCACATCACGAAGCCGGTGCTGATCGGTGAAATCCAGGCCAATGGCCAGTTCCAGACGGTCTCGAAGACGCCTGGCCTGGTGATGGGCGACGAATGGTCCGACTACCTGCCGGACTCCAAGGACCTGATTTCCGATTGGCGCGCGCCGCTCAGCTGCGGCAACTTCAATGTCAAAACCGGCAAGTGCGGCGGCAAGGGCACCAACTGATCCTCCCCGGGCTGGACCGTCAGGTCCATGCCCAAGACCGCGCGCGTCCGGACGGTTTCCACAATCGTCCGGACGCCCATTAAACCCTCAAGGGTCACCAAGGACCGATGAAGATCTTCCGTGCGATTGGCATCACGCTTTTGTTCCTGTTGACGACGCTGTCGTCCTCGGGCGCTGCGGAAGCCGATCTGCATGCCATCATCGCCAAATTCGCGACGGCTGCGGACTTTTCCGAGACTGGAGTTATCGTTCGCGAGTTAACAGCCACAGGCGATCCTGCTGTCGAACGGCCGCTTGCCGCATTGGCGGAAGGCAATCTCTACGTTCGCGCCGCCGACTCGATGGTGTTTGTCGGCAAGGAAGGCAGCGACAGCATCCAGCTTTTCGACCCGCTGAGCGGCGAGGCAGCCGGCGAGGCTTCCCCAGACGAGTTAACCCAGATCGGCGTCAACAACACCTTGCGCCGCACCATCCGTGACGCATTGGGCACGCTGACGCTTGGCTCCAAGGACCCGACTGTCCGCATCGCCGCCGCCGACACCATGTTCAAGACACCTGATGCCGCCAACATCGAGCCGCTCGACGCAGCGATCGCCAGTGAAACTGTGGCGAGCGTCAAGGCCTTGCTGGAGCAGGCGCGTGGCGCTTCGATACTGGTTTCGGACAAGCCCGATACCGACAAGCTCGCCGCAATTGCCTTGATCGGCGCGCGCGGCGACCGCGACGCGCTTTCGCTGCTGACCTCCGTCGAGGCCAACGCGCAGGGCGCGGTCAAGGACGCGGCGACGGCCGCAATCGGCCGCATCAATTCGACGCTGGCGCTGTGGGATGCCGGTCAGAACATCTGGTACGGCATCTCGCTCGGATCGGTGCTTCTGCTGGCCGCGATCGGACTGGCCATCACCTTCGGCGTCATGGGCGTCATCAACATGGCGCATGGCGAGATGGTGATGCTCGGCGCCTACACCACCTTCGTCGTCCAGCAGGTGATCCGCACATCGTTCCCGGGCCTGTTCGACTGGTCGCTGGTGATCGCGCTGCCGCTTGCCTTCCTCGTCTCGGCACTTGTCGGGCTTGCGATCGAACGCGGCATCATCCGCTTCCTATACGGCCGGCCCTTGGAAACGCTTCTGGCCACCTGGGGCGTCTCGCTGATCCTGCAGCAGGCGGTGCGCACCATCTTCGGGCCGACAAACCAGGAGGTCGGCAATCCGTCCTGGATGTCCGGGTCCTTCGATATCGGTCAGCTCGCGATCACCTGGAACCGGCTGTGGATACTGGTCTTCGCGCTCACCGTTTTCGCGGTGCTGCTCTATGTCATGAAGCGCACGCCCTGGGGGCTGCAGATGCGCGCCGTGACCGCCAACCGCCGCATGGCCGCCTCGATGGGCATCAGGACGCCCTGGGTCGACGCGCTGACCTTCGCCTTGGGCTCCGGGATTGCGGGCATCGCAGGTGTGGCGCTCAGCCAGATCGACAATGTGTCGCCCAATCTCGGCCGCGGCTACATCATCGACAGCTTCATGGTCGTGGTCTTCGGCGGCGTCGGCAATTTGTGGGGCACGCTGGTCGGCGCCTTCTCACTCGGCATCGTCAACAAGTTCCTCGAGCCCTATGCCGGCGCGGTGCTGGGCAAGATCGTCGTCCTGGTGCTGATCATCCTGTTCATCCAGAAGCGCCCGCGCGGCCTGTTCGCGCTGAAGGGCAGGGCGGTGGAGGCATGATCACGCAACGCTTCTTTTCCGCCGACCGCCGCATCGCCATCACCATCTTCGTCCTGCTGGCGGCGGCCATCATCGTGCCGCTGCTCAACCTCGCGGTCTCGCCGCAAAGCGCCTTCTACATCCCGCCATACATCGTGGCACTGACGGGCAAGTATCTCTGCTACGCGCTGCTGGCGCTCGCGCTCGACCTGGTCTGGGGCTATTGCGGCATCCTTTCGCTCGGCCACGGCGCCTTCTTCGCGCTCGGCGGTTATGCGATGGGCATGTATCTGATGCGCCAGATCGGCTCGCGCGGCGTCTACGGCAATCCGATCCTGCCGGACTTCATGGTGTTCCTGAATTACAAGGAACTGCCCTGGTTCTGGCACGGCTTCGAACATTTCTGGTTCGCGGCGCTGATGGTGCTCGCCGTGCCCGGGCTGCTTGCTTTCATCTTCGGCTGGTTCGCCTTCCGCAGCCGCGTCACCGGCGTCTATCTGTCGATCATCACCCAGGCGATGACTTATGCGCTGCTGCTCGCCTTCTTCCGCAACGACATGGGATTTGGCGGCAATAACGGCCTGACCGATTTCAAGGACATTCTCGGCTTCAGCGTGCAGGCGGACGCCACGCGCTCGGCGCTGTTCGCGGCGAGCGCCGTCACGCTCGCGCTCGCCGTCTTCGTGACCGCGGCGATCGTTCGATCCAAATACGGCAAGCTGCTGATGGCGGTGCGCGACGCGGAGAGCCGCACCCGCTTCCTCGGCTGGCGCGCGGAGAACGTCAAGCTGTTCGCCTTCACCGTCTCGGCGATCATGGCCGGCATCGCCGGCGCGCTCTACGTGCCGCAGGTCGGCATCATCAATCCCGGCGAATTCGATCCGTCGAATTCGATCGAGGTGGTGATCTGGACCGCTGTCGGCGGGCGCGGCACCATCGTCGGCCCGATCATCGGCGCGTTGCTCGTCAACGCCGGCAAATCCTGGTTCACCGGCGTGCTGCCGGAGTTCTGGCTGTTCGCGCTTGGCGGACTGTTCGTCGCCGTCACGCTTTTGCTGCCCAAGGGCATCGTCGGCATGTGGGATGGCTGGCGCGGCAAGGCCAAGGCGCTGCGCGCGGCTTCGCTCGCCGCGGAGGCCGGCGCCGATCCGCAGGCGCCGGAGCCGAAGATCGTGCGCTCGGCGGCGAGGACGCCGGGCGCCTGGTCGGCTTCCGGGCCCGAGCCGCAGCCGGCGGAGTGAGCGAGCATGAGCAAGTCGAACACCATCCTCTATCTCGACGGCGTCTCGGTCTCCTTCGACGGTTTCCGCGCCATCAACAACCTGTCGCTGGTGCTGGACAAGGGCGAGATGCGCGCGATCATCGGCCCCAACGGCGCCGGCAAGACGACGATGATGGACATCGTCACCGGCAAGACACGGCCTGACGAAGGCGAGGTTTTCTTCGACGGCCAGGTCGACCTTACCCGGCATGACGAAGCCGAGATCGCCATGATGGGCATCGGCCGCAAATTCCAGAAGCCGACCGTCTTCGAGAGCCACAGCGTCGAGGACAATCTCATGCTGGCGCTGAAAGGGCCGCGCTCGATCTTCCCGGCGCTGTTCCATCGGCGCTCGGCGGCAGAGGCGCGACGCATCGACGACATCCTCGGCATCATCCGCCTCGGCAACAAACGCGGCGAGCTCGCGGCCAATCTCAGCCACGGGCAGAAGCAATGGCTGGAGATCGGCATGCTCTTGGCGCAGGATCCGAAGCTCCTGCTCGTCGACGAGCCGGTGGCCGGCATGACCGACGCCGAGACCGAGGAGACGGCGCGCCTGCTCAAGGATATCGCCCGCGACCATTCGGTGGTGGTCGTCGAGCACGACATGCATTTCGTGCGCGAGCTCGACGTCAAGGTCACCTGCCTGCACGAGGGCTCGGTGCTTTCGGAAGGCACGCTCGATTTCGTGTCTGCCGACGAGCGTGTCGTCGAAGTCTATCTGGGGCGCTGAGCATGGTCTGGCGGGTTCCGTTCTACCGTTTCGATTTCGCCTTCCTGAAGCGCTGGAGAAGGGGCTGATCATGCTCGAGGTCTCCAATGCCACGCTTCATTATGGCGCCGCCCAGGCATTGCGCGGCGTCTCGCTGAAGGCGGGCGCCGGCAAGATCACTTGCGTGCTCGGCCGCAACGGCGTCGGCAAGACCAGTTTGATGAGATCCATCGTCGGCCACCACCGGCTGACGAGCGGAAGCGTTGCCTTCGAGGGGAAGGCGCTCGACCGGAGCGCGGCGTATGACCGCGCCCGGTCGGGCATCGCATTCGTACCGCAGGGCAGGGAGGTCTTCCCGCTGTTGACGGTGCGCGAGAACCTGGAATCCGGTTTCGCGCCGCTGAGGCGCGCCGACCGCAACATTCCAGCCTATGTCTTCGAGCTGTTTCCGGTGCTGAAACAGATGCTTTCGCGCCGCGGCGGCGACTTGTCTGGCGGCCAGCAGCAGCAGCTCGCCATCGGCCGGGCGCTGGTGATGCGGCCGAAGCTCCTGGTCCTCGACGAGCCGACCGAAGGCATCCAGCCTTCGATCATCAAGGATATCGGCCGCGCCATCCGCTATCTGCGCGACCAGGCGGGGATCGCCGTGCTTCTGGTCGAGCAATATCTCGATTTCTGCCGCGAGCTTGCCGACGAGGTCAACATCATGGATCGCGGCCAGATCGTGCACACCGGTCCCGCCGAGGACCTCGACCGGGCGGATGTGCGGAAGTTCCTGACAGTCTAGAATCGTTTGCTCGACTTCGGTTGACATCTCGAGGCGACAGCAAGCCCAATATTTCTCTCCGCCGGCCCCGCCCAACTCTGGTGCGCCGAATACCGCATGCTAGTCTTTTCTTGGCCTTGGTGAGTCGGCCGCTTTCCGTACCAGTCGCGAATGAGGGGGAAGGCGCGGACACCGCCCGCAAGTTCCACGCAAGCAAGCCTGCCTAGCCTTCCCCGCAGTGATTGTCGGTCAATGCGTCCAAGAAGATTCTTGCCAGGGGACGGCGATGGAACGTTTTGTCGAGGACTATCAGAAGCGGCGCCTCACGGAGCGCGTCGATATCATGACAGCGATCAACATCCTGATGTCGCAAGGCTATGACGAGGATGATCTGATCGGCGAAATGACCAAGGTTTTCTATGTCGATCTCGATGCCTATAACGAGGTGCTTGCTCACCACTGAGAGCTCACCCGGAGGCCGTGGAAAGTCAGCCGGCTAGGCGGAAATCCAGGACGCGGTTGCGGCCACCGCGCTTGGCGGCATAGAGCGCCTTGTCGGCGGCGCTGAGCACTTTGTCGAAGGTCATGCCTTCCGTGCTGCCGAGGGCAAAGCCGGCGCTGACCGTGCATTGCAACGGTCCGATCTCGGTCTCGATCGTGCGTGCGGCGAACGCAGCCCTGACGCGTTCGGCCGTTGCTCCGGCCGTCTCGGGCAAGGTGCGCCTCAGCACCATGGCGAATTCCTCGCCGCCCATGCGGGCGACGGAGTCGCTCGGGCGCAGACCGGCGGAAAGCACTTCGGCAAAGACCTTCAGCACCTCGTCGCCTGCGGCATGGCCGAACTGATCGTTGATCGCCTTGAAGCCGTCGAGGTCGAACACCACCACCGCCGTGAAAGCACTGACGGGCGTCTTGCCATGCAGGTCGAACAGGGCGCGGCGGTTGAGAAGGCCTGTCAAGCCATCGGTCCGCGCCTCGCGCTGGTGGTGGCGGGCAAGCCGGCCCTGGTTGAGCGCCAGGGATAACGCGCCGATGCCCGTCATGGAGGCGATGACTATGACGAGGCTAAGATCCTCCGCCCAGTTGCTCGGCGCGTGGCCGAGAACCAGTCTGCCGTCCCATGCCAGCACGGCCGCGCACAGCACGAAGGATGCCGCGGTCAGTGAATAGAGCAACGCCACGCCGATGAGGTGGACCGGCGCCTCCGCGCGGCCCCGCCAATATTCGTACGCCGTGCCGAACAGGAGCAGCGCGGCCATGGTGTTTTCCAGCATGAAGCCCAGGCCGTCGTAACCGAGCGCCATCGGCGGGAGCGCCAGCGCATAGGAAACGCCGGCGCCAAGCATGATAAGCGGCAGGGGCGAGCGTCTTGTCCTGAATTGGTAGGCGGCGCCCAGCATGACCGAGAAGCCCAGCAGCAGCACCGCCAGCGTCAGCACGCCAAGGGCGGTTCCGGGTGCCTGGATATAGGCGTCATAGGCAAAGACTTCGAGCACCACGACCAGCACGCTTACCGCCCAGGTCAGCAGGAACCTGTCGGAACGGGCGGCGAGCCAGGTTCCGAACAGCGTCAGGCTGAGGCAAGCGGCGGAAAAGCCGACGGCCAGCAGCAGTGAGTTGTAGTCGAGCAGCATGCATCGTCCTTGCCGGCGCCGGGTTTATGCAACCTGACGTAGGTCCATTAGTGCAGCAAGGAAGTATCGATTGCGTTACGATCATCGCGAAGATGCGAGGGTTTCTTTCGATCGGACGTCTTCGAAGCCGGCCCCGGACATCTGACGCAGCCGGCATATTATCGGAGCTGGAGCTTTGCGCAGCCGGCTGGCTTGCCCGGAGCGGTTCAGCCGCCGGGCCGCTCCAATCGGCCCGCGGGCTTTCCCAAAATCGCTAGGCCGCTACCCGCTTCATCAGCGCCATGGCGCCGAAGGGCGCCCGCACCTTGCCCTCGGTGATGAAGTAGACGAACACGTCGCGCGGCTTGACCGGCGCATCGGTCTTCGGCTCGGCGCGCGGCAGGTCGGCGGGTTGCTTGCCCTGCGCCCAGGTCTTGACCCGTTCCGCCCATTCGTCGAGGCCTTTCGGCGTGTAGCAGTCGGGGTTGTCGTCGCTGCCGGTCTGCAGCCGCGCATAGACGAAGTCGCCTGTGACATCGGCGATCGCCGGATATTTGGCATGGTCGGCATAGACGATCGCGGCGTTGTATTTGCGCGCGAGCGCTGGAAACTCCGGCACGATGAAGCTGTCGTGGCGCACCTCCAGCGCATGGCGCAGCGGCACACCGTCCTGCTTCTCGGGCAGAAGTTTCAGGAAGGCCTCGAAGTCATCGGCGTCGAATTTCTTCGTCGGCGCGAACTGCCACAGGATCGGCCCGAGCTTGTCGCCGAGCGCGGCGACGCCGGAGCCGAGGAAGCGTGCCATCGACTCGCCGGCTTCGCCGAGCACGCGGCGGTTGGTGACGAAGCGGTTGCCCTTGAGCGAGAAGACGAAATCCTCCGGCGCGTCATTTGCCCATTTGACGAAGGTCGGTTCCTTGAAGCTGGAATAATAGGTGCCGTTGACCTCGATGGTCGGCACCTGGCGGCTGGCATAATGCAGCTGCTTGGCCTTGGCGAGCTTCTCCGGGTAGAAGGACGTGTCCCAGGGCTCGAAGGTCCAGCCGCCCATGCCGGAACGGATCTTTCCTTGGCTCATCGTCTTCCTCCCAGTTTCAAAAATGTGCTCACGCCGCCTTGCCGACCGGCTTCGCCATGTCGACCAGCGTCCATCCTGGCCGGTATGGGTTGGCGCGGCGACCCGTTTCCCGATAGCCATAGGCCGCATAGAGCGCGATGTTCCGTTCCATGCGCGAATTGGTGTAGAGCCGCACCTCCGGCACGCCCCATGACCGCGCCTGACCGTCGGCGAAGTCGAGCAATCTGATGCCGAGCTTCCTGCCCTGGAAAGCCGGCGCGACGGCGACGCTGAAGATCATCGCGTGGTCGGAATGCCGCTCGAGCACGATCAATCCGGCGAGCGTTTCTGCTTCTTCCAACAGCCAGACCTCGCCGCGCTCGATACGCGGCGTATAGTCCTCTGTGACCGGGACCGGCGGTCCGCCGAAGATGGGTGTGTAAGGCGCGTAGGCGGCTGTGGTTAGCGCAACAATGGCGGCGAGATCATCGAGGCCGGCTTGTCTCACGATTGGTCCACTCCGGTAGCGGCCGTGACAACCTTGTGCATGCCGGCGGCAATCGCCGCCACCGCATCGCGGCTGGCATCCCCGAGGCCATGGCGCTCCGCCAGCCACTGCGCATCGTTATAGGACAGCCAGACCTTGCCTTGCTCGTCCTCCAAGGCCAGCGCCTTGATCAGCAGATCGATGCCGGCAAGCTGCCGGTCCTGCATCAACGGCGTGCCGCCTTTCGGATGGCCGAA
The DNA here is from genome assembly GCA_003963455.1 of Hyphomicrobiales bacterium. Classification (GTDB taxonomy): domain Bacteria; phylum Pseudomonadota; class Alphaproteobacteria; order Rhizobiales; family Rhizobiaceae; genus Mesorhizobium. The sequence goes on along the minus strand of RXJA01000620.1, from coordinate 3,643 downwards.
GATCAGCAATTCGGTCGGACGTAGCGGCGCGCCGATCTCGCGCGCGCCGGCTGCGTGATCGATGCGCGCGAAGACACGCAATCCCGCGCGCGTGACTGAGTCCACCAACCGGCCGATGGTTTCGGTGACGCAGAAGCGGCTTTCGACGGAGATCAGGCCGTTGCCCGCCATCACTCGGCCGCTTCGCGCTTGCCTCCGGGGCGGCGCTCCAGAAGCTCCTTCAGGAACTGGCCGGTATAGCTGCGCTTTTCGCGCACGATCGCTTCGGGCGTGCCCGACGCCACCAGCTCGCCGCCGCCGTCGCCGCCCTCGGGGCCGAGATCGAGCACCCAGTCGGCGGTCTTGATCACTTCGAGATTGTGCTCGATGACCACCACCGTGTTGCCCTGGTCGACCAGTTCATGCAGCACTTCGAGCAGCTTGGCCACGTCGTGGAAATGCAGGCCCGTGGTCGGCTCGTCGAGTATGTAGAGCGTCTTGCCGGTCGCCTTGCGTGACAGTTCCTTGGCGAGCTTTATGCGCTGCGCCTCGCCGCCCGACAGCGTCGTCGCCTGCTGGCCGATATGGATGTAGCCCAGCCCGACCTGCTTCAGCGTCTCCAGCTTGTCGCGCACGCCGGGCACGGCCGAGAAGAAGTCGACGCCTTCCTCGACCGTCATGTCGAGCACGTCGGCGATCGACTTGCCCTTGAACAGCACGTCCAGCGTCTCGCGGTTGTAGCGCTTGCCGTGGCAGACGTCGCAGGTGACGTAGACGTCCGGCAGGAAGTGCATCTCGATCTTGATGACGCCGTCGCCCTGGCAAGCCTCGCAGCGGCCGCCCTTGACGTTGAAGGAGAAGCGGCCCGGCTGATAGCCGCGCGCCTTGGCTTCGGGAAGGCCCGCGAACCAGTCGCGGATCGGCGTGAAGGCGCCGGTATAGGTGGCCGGGTTCGAACGCGGCGTGCGGCCGATCGGCGACTGGTCGATGTCGATGACCTTGTCGAGGAATTCCAGCCCCTCGATGCGGTCGTGCTCTGCCGGATGCTCGCGCGAGCCCATGATGCGGCGCGAGGCCGCCTTGAACAGCGTCTCGATCAGGAAGGTCGACTTGCCGCCGCCGGATACGCCGGTGACCGCGGTGAAGGTGCCAAGCGGGATCTCCGCCGTGACGTTCTTCAGATTGTTGCCGCGCGCGCCGACGACCTTGATGCGCCGGTTCTTCTTCGCTTCGCGGCGCACTGCGGGCGTCGTCACCTCGAGTTCGCCCGACAGGTATTTGCCGGTGATCGAGGCTGGCGTCGCCATGATCTGCTGCGGCGTGCCTTGCGCGATGATCTGGCCGCCATGGATGCCGGCCGCCGGGCCGATGTCGACGACATAATCGGCATGCAGGATGGCGTCCTCGTCATGCTCGACGACGATCACCGTGTTGCCGATGTCGCGCAGGTGCTTGAGCGTATCGAGCAGGCGCGCATTGTCGCGCTGGTGCAGGCCGATCGACGGCTCGTCCAACACATAGAGCACGCCGGTCAGGCCGGAGCCGATCTGCGAGGCAAGCCGGATCCGCTGGCTCTCGCCGCCCGACAGCGTGCCGGAATTGCGCGACAGCGTCAGATAGTCGAGGCCCACATCGTTGAGGAAACGCAGCCGCTCGCGGATTTCCTTCAGCACGCGCACCGCGATCTCGTTCTGCTTCTCGTTGAGCTTGGCCGGCAAGTCGGTGAACCACTGGTCGGCCTTGCGGATCGACAGCTCGGTGACCTCGCCGATATGCTTGCCGCCGATCTTCACGGCCAGCGCCTCCGGCTTCAGGCGGTAGCCGTTGCAGGCGGGGCAGGGGGTTGCCGACATGAAACGCTCGATCTCCTCGCGCATCCAGGCCGATTCCGTTTCCTTCCAGCGCCGGTCGAGATTGGGGATCACGCCCTCGAAGGTCTTGGTGGTCTTGTAGGAGCGCAGGCCGTCATCATACTGAAAGGTGATCTCGCGCTCGCCGGTGCCGTGCAGCACGGCTTTCTGCGCCTCGTCGCTCAGGTCCTTGAATTTGTCGCCGAGCTTGAAGCCATAGGCCTTGCCCAGCGCTTCCAGCGTTTGCGCGTAATAGGGCGAGGTCGATTTCGCCCACGGGCTGATCGCGCCGTCGCGCAGCGAGACGTTCTCGTCCGGCACGACGAGGTTGGGATCGATGGCGCGCTGGCTGCCGAGGCCGTCGCAGGTCGGGCAAGCGCCGAACGGATTGTTGAAGGAGAACAGCCGAGGCTCGATCTCCGGAATGGTGAAGCCGGACACCGGGCAGGCGAATTTTTCCGAGAACAGGATGCGCTCATGCGTCTCGTTCTTCGACTTGTTCACCGAATCCTCGCCGGTCAGGCTGGCGTCGAGCGGCCGGTCGGCGAACTCGGCCACGGCAAGGCCGTCGGCAAGCTTGAGCGCGGTCTCCATCGAGTCCGCGAGCCTTGTCGCCAGATCGCCGCGCACGACGATGCGGTCGACCACCACGTCGATGTCGTGCTTGTATTTCTTGTCCAGCGCCGGCACGTCGGCGATCTCGTAGAAGACGCCGTCGACCTTGACGCGCTGGAAACCCTTCTTCTGCAGTTCCAGCAGTTCCTTGCGGTACTCGCCCTTGCGGCCGCGCACGATGGGCGCCAGCAGGAACAGGCGCGTGCCTTCGTCCAGCGCCAGCACGCGGTCGACCATCTGGCTGACCGTCTGGCTCTCGATCGGCAGGCCAGTGGCCGGCGAATAGGGAATGCCGACGCGCGCGAAGAGCAGGCGCATGTAATCGTAGATCTCGGTGACGGTGCCGACCGTCGAGCGCGGATTCTTCGAGGTGGTCTTCTGCTCGATCGAGATGGCGGGCGACAGGCCGTCGATCTGGTCGACGTCCGGCTTCTGCATCATCTCCAGGAACTGGCGGGCATAGGCCGACAGGCTTTCGACGTAACGGCGCTGGCCTTCTGCGTAGATGGTGTCGAAAGCGAGCGATGACTTGCCGGATCCCGACAGGCCGGTCATGACGATCAGACTGTCGCGCGGCAGGTCGAGGTCGATATTCTTGAGATTGTGTTCGCGCGCCCCGCGAATGGAAAGATATTTATGGTCGGCCATCGCCGGTCGCCGCCTCAGATCTGGAATTTGCTGGATTGGGCGGGCTTGTCCCGGCCATCCCCTATGTAGGTATTTTCGCCGCCACGTCGAGAGACGCCACAATCTCGACGGAAGAAGCCAATCATCGGTTTAACCGTCTTTCGCGCGAGCGGGCAAGCGGAAAGAACAAAGGCCGAACACGCTCCTGACAAAGCTCTGTGGAAACAATCGTGTGAAGCGGCTGTGGAAACGATCGCGTCAAGCGTTGTGGAAACAATCGCCGCCGAGGCGCGTGCGGTCGGTGCGTCGAAGCCCTCGACTTACCTGCACGTAACCTCCCGCCGATCACATTTTTCCGTAACCGGCTATTCAACGGTTGACGCCGGCGACCCAGGGGAGCAGTCTCGAAGGTGTCAACGAAGCCGGCCGTCTTTCGATGGCCTCGCCGCCCAACAGGCGGCCTGCGAGACGCCGCAGGTGATAGCGATCAGCGCTTCGAACGACATTGTCGCAACGGACCCAGGAGCGGAGCATGACGCCACCGGACAGTCCCTTGAGGCTCCACACGGAGA
>RXJA01000366.1 GCA_003963455.1 Hyphomicrobiales bacterium | reverse complement strand
CTGCAGGCCTGGGGCCGCGCGGCCTGGGTGCATGAATTCGAGCCGGACCGTTCGGTGAAGCCAAGCTTCCAGGCGGCTCCGGGCACCTCCTTCGTCATCCAGGGCGCCTCAGCTGCCGAGGACGCGGTCGCCGTCAATGCCGGCCTGAAGATGAACTGGGGCTCGAACACCTCGATGTTCGCCGCCTTCGACGGCAAGTTCGGCGACGGCCTGCGGAGCTATGGCGGCGATGTCGGCTTGAAGGTGAACTGGTAGGGGAGGCCGGCCCCTCGAATGGGGGGGCATTATAAGCCTTGTGTAGAAACGGCCGGCAATATCGGACAATTGGCCGTGTTTGACGCCGCTGATAGAATGGTTCGCACGGATTTAACCCTACCGATTTACCCGGACGGGAGCTTGTTACGACTGGAATTCGCAAGCGGTGGTAGGTCCCGCCCGCCGCTCATCAATTAGGGACAATCTCAATGCCCATTTTTGGCAAAACGGGCTTTCTTTCCCGGTATTCCTCTATTTCAATATGGGGCATGTGTTCATGAAAGAGGTGCTCAAAAGCCTCGTTGTATTCGCGTTGAGCCTCCTCCAGTGAAATCCCTCCAATGTCGGGGCGAATACCGGGCTGTTTCTTCATCGCTGCATCCACCGCGTCATTGGCGGCCTTGGCAGCTCTCATTCCGTCGAGCACGCCGATGTAATAGCTCGCGGCGGTCTCGTTGTTCAGCACGAGCGCCGGCAATTCGTGCGTCTCGTTAGGTGCGTTATAGCCATCCGTGAAACCCTTGGCCCACCAGTCAGCCGCGGTCGTCGGATTCGATTTGGGGTTACCGTAAATGGTGATTTCAGGTAGCGTATTGACCAATCTTTCCTCCCATTAGTCGGTTGTCATCGTCACTTTGACAGTTGAGCCCTGCAACACATTGGCGCCAGGCAAAGGCGATTGGGTCTGCACAACGCCGTAGTTGAACCAGCCGCTCGAAAACCGGGTAACACTTCCGTCTTTGAATAACTTGTAACTCTCGACAGAGTTCGCGAGCGCTAGCGTAAGGCCAGACTTCTCGCAGACCGCGTTAGCCGCGAAAAAGTCTAATCCAGTCAAATCAGGCACCCGTTCATAGCCTCGAGGAACGGAAGGGGTGAACTGGCCGCGGGTAAACACCGGAGGAACGTCAGGAGGATTTGCTACATACACAGCTGGTGGCTGCATTTCGCCCTTGGCGACCTTTATCGCGTGCGCCATCAGCTTGTTCAATGAAGCGCGATAATTTTCTCGCATTTGTGCCAATTCAGCTGTGGAAGGAAGATTCTCGAATATCAATCCACCATCATCACTCATTGCGAGATCTACATCAGCGATAAATTGGAGAAGCCGCTTCTTCTGACTATAGCAGTCATCCAGTACTAGCTTTAGGTCCTCAGTTTCCTCTTCCGTTGGGAAAATAATTGGAATCGTGTTGTAGTTAGCGATTTCAGCCTCGAATCCAATTGGGTTGCGGCGCGCAATAGAAGGAAGTTGATCTAATTTGTCCAACACCTTCGCTGCATCACTACCCGTGAACTTTAGATCCCCTCCCACTCCACCCGCTTGGTACATGAACACCGAAACTGAGGTTCGCCCTGAAGTTTCCTGAAGAGCTCGTTCGAACGTCGCCTTGAAATCAGCTGCGGTCACGAGGCCATTGAAAGCAGCGTGCAAGGATGCGGAAATCTTGCTTTGGTGCTCTTCGCTAATTGAATTGATACTGGAGACAACGTTGAATTCGCCGCCTGTGCGGAGCGCCCTGACGAACATGTTCCCGAAGGCTGTTCGGAACAATTTGTCACCGCCGGGCTGGTGCAGTATGGCTTCGGCTGCGGCAGTCAGTTTAAAATCCTGACCGAGATACCATGCATTCTGAACCTGGCAGCTGCCGGCTACGAACGTGGAATAAGAATTGACTGAGTTGCTGTTGGTGAAGTTGAATTTCGCATCGCCTGAAAACAGGCCGTAGCGAGCATCGACGGACGCAGAAATCCCTAAAGCTTCCACTAGACTTTCTTGGGTAGAAACCTGATCGAATCTGCTTGTGACGGCTTGGCCCGATGTTGGGCTTGGGGGAGGCGGGCTCCAAGTTAGTGCTATTCCGATGCTTTCAGCGGTCTTAGAATTGTAACCCTGACCGATTTGTTGGCCGTCGAACGGTACTCGGATCACTTGGAGCATTGCATTTTCCTTGATACAGGAAGTTCAAACGCGCCTACACCTTGTGTGTCTCTGGTTATAAGAATAGCTCACGCGCGAATGTGATGGCTCTCACAGTAGCAGCCACCGGTCGCCGAAATGGCTCCATGGAACGTGATCGAACCAGCGACCAACCGGTTAACGGAGGTTTTTATTGACTTTCTCTGCTTCGTATCGCGACAGCGTGAAACATCATCGGAGGCCTTTGCCTCTGTCTCATCCGTTGTGTGCCGTACGAAGCAATGCCAATTCGATTGATGGGCATTTTGGCGTATAATTTTTAAACCAGAATTATCAAACAAAATCAATAATATCTGGCGGAGGGAGTGGGATTCGAACCCACGGTGAACTTGCGCCCACGCCGGTTTTCAAGACCGGTGCCTTAAACCGCTCGGCCATCCCTCCATCGTGATTTTCCACGAGGCGCCCCGTCCTGCCGACCGCAAAGCCTGCCGACGGGAACTCGAGCGCCCCATGCTCTAGTGCGCCGTGCGAAGATCTGTCAATCGCGGAACGGCTCAATCGTGCTCGGGGAGCCGGGACAGCGGCGGAAAGCTGTCCCGATACGCCAGCGCCAAGACCCCATCGGAGACGTACGGATCGCAAGTCCTGGCGGCTGGCCTCCGCCTCCGGGGAGCCCGCTTGCGCGGCATTTCCCATTGATCAGGACAGTCGGGCCAGATGGGCCGCGGCGAGGTCTAGTCCCTCGCGATTGATAGAATGGCCAACGCCGGGCAGGAGACTCAAGGAAATGTCGGCGCCGGCGGCGGAAAGACGTTCGTGCGCGCTCCGCGCCTCGGCCACGGGGATCACCGGGTCGGCGGTGCCGTGCAGTAGCAGAATCCTCGTTCGGGGCGAAGGGGTAAGCGGATCCGGCGTCGCGAGACGGCCGGAGAAGCCGACCACGGCGCCAGGCATCCAACGGCCGGAGGCGATCGCATCCAGCGCCATGATGGTGCCCTGCGAAAAGCCCACCAGAGCAACGCGCTCGGGGTGGCTGCTCAGGCCGTGTCGTTCGATCAGCGCGGACAGGACGGCGTCGAACGCCGGCCGAGCGGCGTCGATGCGCCCGGCCCGGTTGGCCTCCGTGACGCCCGAGATCGAGAACCACTGCCGCCCCGGCCCGCCCTGATCGAACGGCCCGGGACCGTCGGGCGCTTCGAAGGCGGCACCGGGCAGGAATGGCGCGAGGTGGTCCGCCAGCGGCGCCATGTCGGCGCCCCGGCTGCCGACGCCATGCAGCAATATGACCAGGGAGACGGCCATCACGCTGCCTCTTCCAGGCGGTGGGCCACCGGATCGAGCCCCGGCAGGTCGGGCCCAAGGGGCACGATGCCGGTCGGGTTCAGCCGTTTGATCGAATAGTAGCCGCGCTTGATGTGGTCGATGTTGACCGTCCCGCGCACCCCCGGCACGTCAAGCACACGTGCCAAGTAGGCCGACAGCGCCGGGTAGTCCGTGATGCGGCGAAGATTGGTCTTGAACAAGCCATAATAGGCGGCATCGAAGCGGACCAGCGTCACGAACAAGCGGATGTCCGCCTCGGCGAAGGCTTTCCCCATCAGCCACGGCCCGCCCGCCGACAGCCGCGCCTCCAGTTCGTCGAGTTGCGCGAACACGTCGCGAAAGGCTTCCTCATAGGCGATCTGGGTCGTGGCGAAGCCCGCGCGATAGACGCCGTTGTTCAACCGCCGATAGATCAGGTCGTTCAGCTTGTCGATTTCAGCCCGCAACGGCTCGGGATAGAGATCGGGGCCCGAGGCAAGGCTGCCGAAACCCGAGTTGAACATGCGTAGTATCTCGGCGGATTCATTGTTCACGATGGTGCCGCGCAGCTTGTCCCACAGCACCGGCACCGTGGCCCGGCCCGAGACGTGCGGATCGGCCCTGGTGTAGATCTCATGCAGCCATGTGGCCCCGTTCACCGGGTCCGGCGAGGCAAAACGCCAGCCCTGCGCGCCGAGCTCGGGCTCGACGATCGATAGCGACACCACATCCTCCAGCCCCTTCAGCTTGCGCGCGATCAGGGTGCGCGAAGCCCAGGGGCAGATCAGGGCGACATAAAGGTGGTAGCGCCCGGCTTCGGCCTTGAAACCGTCCGTTCCGGTCGGGCCAGCGCTGCCGTCCGGCGTGACCCAGTTGCGAAAGGTCGAGGCCTGGCGCACGAAGCCGCCCTTGGCATCGGTCGCCTGGACGGGTTGCCAGTCCTCGGTCCATTTTCCATCGATAAGCATTCGGAGTCTCCTTGCGTGACTGTGCGACCCGGCGCGGAACAGTCGTGATCAGAACGGGCTGGCGGCCAGCACGAGCGGCCCGTCGCCAAGCAGAGCCAGGGTCAGCAGCGCGACGATCCAGAAAGCGGGATACTCCCAGCCGCCATTGGGGTTGTTGAACCAGAAGCCCGCCTTGCCGTGAACCTTGGCGATCGTGCCGGCGAGAACCGGGATCAGGATGACGGCGAAGACGCGCGGCCAGATGCCCAGGAGCAGAGCGAAGGCGCCCACGAGTTCCCAGACGATCGTCACATAGGCAAACCAGCCGGGCAGTCCGAGCGACTTGAAGAAGCCAGCCGTCCCGGCGGGCTTGAACACGAAAAGCTTCAGCCCGACATGGGCGAAGAACAGCGCGGCCAGAGCCAGCCGCAAGAGAAGCACGCCCCATGGGGCGGTGACAGGGTCCATCATGGTCTTGATCCTTCAGGTTGAGCCCGGCGGAACGCCGCGTCCTGGTTGAATGCCTGGCGCCGATCTTTCGGCGCGCAGGTCAGTGGAAAATGAAGCTGCGCATCGACACCGAGGCGATGTCGATGGAGTTGTTCATGAAGGTCAGCTGATCCTTTTCGTCGGTCACGCCGGCGGCCGTCAGGGCCGGGAGATAGTGGTCGGGCGTCGGCTGAGCCATGGCGAACAGGCTGCCCATGCGCTGCCGGTCGGCCAGCGCCGCGAAGTCCCGCGCCGCCAGCCGGTCGGCAAAGAAGCTGTCGAACTCAACGGCCCAATCATAGGGCTTGCCGCCCCAACGCATGGTGCGCAGGTTGTGCACCACGTTGCCGGAGCCGAGGATCAGCACGCCCTTGTTGCGCAGCTCGGCCAGGTCCTTGCCGATCCGCAGATGCCAGTCCAGATCCTTCGACATGTCGATCGAGAGCTGAAACACGGGCACATTGGCCTCGGGATAGAGCTTCGTCAGCACCGACCAGGCGCCGTGGTCCAGCCCCCAGGTGTCGTCGGCCTCGGCATGATGGCTGGCGAGCAGGCTGACCACTTCCCGCGCGAGTTCCGGGGCTCCTGGTGCAGGATATCGCGCGGCGTAGAGTTCCGGCGGGAAGCCGTAGAAATCATGGATCGTGCGTGGCACGGCCGAGACATCGACCAACGTCGTGCCTCGCGTCATCCAGTGAGCCGAGACCACCAGGATCGCCTGCGGCCGCGGCAGCACCTTGCCCAGCTCGCCCCAGGAACGGGAATAGGCATTGTCCTCGATCGCGTTCATCGGCGAGCCGTGGCCGAGGAACACCACCGGCATCCGGTCCGACGCCTTCAGCCGGCTCTTCAGATCCTGCATCGATGCGGCAAGACTCATCTCCATCTCCTTCGCAATGTCTGGCGGCGCCTTACAGCGCCTTTCGGCAGCAATATGTCCCCGGAGATTTGAGAATGAAATGACGTATGTTATGAATGAGTGAGAACGAGATGTTCTCAATATGACGAGGCAACATGGACTTTCTCGATTGCTTGCGGGCTTTCGTGGCTACCGCTCAGGCAGGTTCGTTCAGCCAGGCGGCCGAACGACTGGGCATATCCAACAGGCTGACATCCAAATATGTGGCCGCGCTGGAGGAACGCCTCGGCGTGAGGCTTCTGCAGCGCACGACCCGGCGCGTCGGCATCACGCCGGAAGGCGAGGATTTGCTGCGGCGGGCTCCGGCGCTGATCGACGACATCGACGACCTGCTTGTAAGCTTCACCGAGGAGGGAAGGGGGTTGTCTGGAAGCCTGCGGGTATCGGCGCCGGTGACCTTCGGCCAGACGCATGTGCAGGCACTCTTGCGTGGCTTTGCCATGAGCCATCCCGATCTGGTGATCGACCTGCAACTGGACGATGCTTATATCGACCTTGCCGCGCGCGGGGTGGACGTCGCGTTCCGGATCGGCGAATCGAACCAGAGGTCGCTGGTCACCCGCAAGCTAGGCACGATCTCGAGCATCATGCTCGCTTCCACGGACTATATTGCTCGTCGAGGCGCTCCTGAAAGCCCCGGGGATCTGTTGCGGCACGACTGCATCGTGGACACAAACCGCCGCGATGCGATGCACTGGCCGCTGGAGATCGACGGGCGGACCGAGGAATTCCCGGTTCACGCCCGGTTCATGGTGAATTCCGCGCAAGTGGCGTTGGATCTGGCCCGCGAAGGTCTGGGTATCTCGTTTTGTCCGCGATTCGTGATCGGCGCGGACATGAAAGCCATGGGGCTCGTCCAAGTGCTGCCAGGCTACTCCAACCCGACCTCGCCCGTCTCGATGGTGTGGCTCGAAGGGCGGGTGCTGCCGCGAAAGGTCCGCAGCCTGATAGACTATGTCGTGGCTGAAACGCGCGGTGTGATCTGACGCGTCGACGCGCGCCACAATCTCGCCCAGTTGCGGCCATAATCGATTAACATCGTGATAAGCAATTCCTGTGCACAAAGGGATTGGGGATCAAGGTGTTGCTGGCATCGGCGGACGCTTGGCTCCGCAGGGTGGCGGCACGGTAGGGGACAATCGAAATCATGCAGACTCCGGCGCGCCCGCGTCTTCGTCGCGCTTCTGCTTTCGCCTTGTGCGCCCTTTCGGGGCTAGTGCTGGCTGCCTGCACCTCACAACCCGAGCCGAAGGGCATGGTCTACAAGAAGGCCCGCTCCAAGGAGTATTTCGCGGAATCCGAATATGGCGTGAAGGCCAGTCCGCGCGTGCAGTTCATGCGTCGCGGCGGCGGCCGCGACCAACTTGGCAAGCCCTACCAGGTGCGCGGCAAGTGGTATTATCCGAAGGAAGACAAGAAGGGCTTCACCAAGGTCGGGCTGGCGTCCTGGTATGGCGATGCCTTCCATGGCCGGCTGACCGCCAACGGCGAAGTCTATGACATGACGCATCTGACGGCGGCGCATCCCACCATGCCGCTGCCGAGCTATGCCCGCGTCACCAATCTCGAAACCGGCAGTTCGGTGATCGTTCGCGTCAACGACCGCGGTCCCTACCATGAGGGCCGCATCATCGACGTCTCCGAACGCGCGGCGCAGATGCTAGACTATGACAAGGTCGGCACGGCCAGGGTCAAAGTCGAATATGTCGGCCGCGCGCCGCTCGACGGCGATGACGACCAGTATCTGGTGGCCTCGTATCATCCCGGCAAGAACAAGCCGGATCCTTCGGACGGCCTGCCGACCGGCGTGATGGTGGCCATGAACGGCCCGTCGCTTAGCCTGCCGGTGGGCGCGCCGCCCGCCGCCGTGCCTTTCCCCGGACAGTTGACAAATTCGGGAGAGGCCTTCGCCGCGCAGCCGGGTCTCTCGGAGCAGCCGACCGTGCAACCGGCGTCCTTCACGGTGCAGGGCGCGAGCGATGTCGTGCTGCCTGATTTCGGACCGATCGTGCCGGAACGGCCGGATCTTGGCCTTCCGCCGAACTCGCCCTTCGCCATGGCTTCGCTGTCCTACGCGGATGAGCGGGTGAAGCGCGCGGATGTCTTTGCCGCGCTGGATACCGGCGGCATGTCGCCGGCCGATATCCTGCGGTCATGGAAGAAATCGAGCCGCCAGGAGCAGGCGCCCGCATCCGACTATGTCGCCGCCGGCTCCTTCGACGAGGCCGCCGAGGCAAAGCGCGTGGCCGCCGCGCTCGAGCCGTTCGGCCGGACCGAGATCCAGCGCACCGAGTTCGACGGGAACGACTGGTACGCGGTCAATGTCTATCCGGACGGCCATGGCAGCATCGACGACCTGCTTCAGGCGGCCTGGTCGCATGGCGCGCCGGACGCGCTGGTTGTGCGTAACTGATCAAATTCCCGCTGCCTGTTGATCCGGTCGAAAAAACCCTGATAGCGTGGCCACGGGGTAATCTTTGCGCAATTCCGGGGCGGAGAACCGCTCAGCGCTTTCCGGCGTTGCTCAGATCGGGTCGAGATTTCATGCAATTGCGCATCTTCCCGCCTTTCGCCAGCCTTCTGGGGGTGGCGCTGATGCTGCTTTGCGCCGTTCCGGCGAGCGCCCAGCTTTTCGAGACCAAGGCGACGCAGGCGTTCATGATCGATGCCGACACCGGCACCGTGCTCTTCGCGAAGGATCCCGACAAGCCGATCCCTCCCGCCTCGATGGCCAAGCTGATGACGATGGAGATGGTCTTCAACGCCATCAAGTCGAAGCGCATGACGCTCGACGACACGTTCGTCGTCAGCGAGAACGCCTGGCGCACCGGCGGCGCGCCCTCCGGGACCTCGACCATGTTCGCCAAGCTCAAATCCGCGGTCCGCGTCGAGGACCTGATCCAGGGGGTCACCGTGCAGGCCGCCAATGACGGCTGTATCGTGCTCGCCGAAGGGATGGCCGGGTCGGAAGCGAATTTCGCAGCGCAGATGACGGATCGCGCCCGCCAGATCGGCCTCCAGAAGTCGACCTTCGTCAATTCGACCGGACTGCCGGCCGACGGCCAGCAGACGACGGTACGGGAACTGACGATGCTGGCGCTGCATCTGTGGCGCGACTATCCCGAGTTCTTCCACTATTACGGCCAGCCGGACTTCACCTGGAACAAGATCGCGCAGAGGAATCGCAATCCGCTGATCGCCATGGGCATCGAAGCCGACGGCTTTGTCGCCGGCGCCAGCGAGCAGGCGGGGTTCGGTCTGGTCGGCACCGTCAGCCACAACGGTGTCCGCGTGATCGCCGCGCTCAGCGGCCTGGCGAACGATCGTGAACGCTCCGAGGAGGCGCGCAAGCTGCTCGACTGGGGCTCGCGTTCGTTCCAGAAGACCGAGATCTTCGCCAAGGACGAGGTGGTCGGTGAAGCGCAGGTGTTCGGCGGCGCCAAATCCGGCTTGGCCTTGAAAGCAAAGGGGCCAGTGAACATCTTCCTGCCGATCGCCAATCGCGACAAGCTGACCGCCAGGATCGTTTATCAGGGTCCGGTGTCGGCGCCGGTCGAGGAGGGGCAACCGGTTGGCGAATTGCGCGTTTGGATAGGCGACACGCTCAGCCAGCAGACGCCGCTTTATGCCGCCGAGTCGGTGACGGTGGGCACGCTTCCGCAACGCGCGCTCGACGCGGTCAAGGAGCTCGCCGTCGGCTGGTTGCGCCAGAAACATTTGTGATCGGGCAAGTTCGTGGACCTTTTGTCGGACGGGAGCTATGACAGCGGCCAGCACGGGCAGAGGCAATCTCGGTTGGCGAGCGGATTTTTCATCACCTTCGAGGGGGGCGAGGGAGCAGGCAAGTCGACGCAGATCGAGCGGCTTGCGCGGCGCATGCGCGCCAAGAAATACGAGGTTCTGGTCACCCGCGAGCCGGGTGGATCGCCCGGCGCCGAGGCGGTGAGGCACGTGCTTCTGTCCGGGGCTGCCGAGCCGTTCGGCCCGAAGATGGAGGCGATCCTTTTCGCCGCGGCGCGCTCCGACCATGTGGAGCAGGTCATCCGGCCGGCGGTCGAGCATGGCTCGATCGTGCTCTGCGACCGTTTCATCGATTCCTCGCGCGTCTACCAGGGCGTCACGGGCGGCATCGATGCCGATTTCATGAAGGCGCTGGAAGCGGTGGCCATCAACGGCATGATGCCGGACATGACGCTGATCTTCGACATCGATCCTGTCGAGGGATTGAAGCGGGCCACGGCGCGGCGCGGGGCAGGGGACGCCGCCGATCGCTTCGAGAAGGAGACCTTGGCCATCCACCGGCGACGGCGCGAGGCTTTCCTGGCCATCGCCGCGGCGGAGCCGGAGCGATGCATCGTCGTCGATGCCTCCGCCGATCCCGACACGGTGGAGAATATCGTCACCGCCGCCGTCTTCGCGGCGCTGGAGGCGCGGATGCCGGCGCAAAGGATCGAGACGGCGCCGGCATGATCTTCGAACGCATCGCCCCGGAACAACACGACACGCTGGACGGCGTGCCCGAGCCGGCTGAAACGGCGCGGCTGATCGGCCACGCGACGGCGGCAGGAACGCTTGCCGGCGCCTACCGCGCCGGGAAGTTGCCGCATGCGCTGATTTTTGCCGGGCCGCTCGGCATCGGCAAGGCGACGCTCGCGTTCCACCTGGCGCACCATCTTCTGAAATATCCGGATTTCAAGGCGGCGCCCGACACGCTTGCCGTTCCCGATCCGGCTTCCTCGCTGTTTCGCCAGATCGCCACCGGGGCGCATCCGGGTGTGCTGCATCTGACGCGCCCGGCCAACGACAAGACCAAGAGCTTCAAGACGGTGCTGACCGTCGACGAGATCCGCAGGGTCAACCGCTTCCTGTCGATGACCTCGCATGACGGCAGCTACCGCGTCGTCATCGTCGATCCGGCCGACGACATGAACACCAACGCCGCTAATGCCTTGCTCAAGAATCTCGAGGAGCCGCCGGCGCGCACCCTGTTCATCCTGGTCGTGCATGCGCCGGGCAGCCTGTTGCCGACGATCCGCTCGCGCTGCCAGGTGGTGCGGCTGGCACCGCTGGCGGCCGACGAGCTGATGGCGGTGCTGGAGAATGTCGAGCCGCCGCCGCCGGACGATCCGGCCGCGCGTGCCGCGCTTGCCGAGCGGGCAGGGGGCAGCGCCCGCAGCGCGATCCTGCTTACCCAATATGGCGGGCTGGAGATAGCCGGCGCGCTCGATACGCTGGTGGCGGCCAGGAAGCCGGATATCGCGGCAGCGCATCGCCTTGCCGAAGCCGTGGCGGGACGCGATCAGGCGATCCAGTTCGACATCTTCAACCGCCGCGCGCTCGATCTGCTTTCGGCCGCAGCGAGCGAGGCGGCGCTGGCCGGCGACCTCGCCAGGGCCAAGACCCTGTCGGAGGCTTGGCAGGAGGCGCTGAACACGATATCTGAGGCCGAGACTTACAATCTCGACAAGAAGCAGCACGCCCTGACCATGATCGACCGCTTGAATTCTGCGATGCGAATGTGACGGCCCCACCGGGATGGCAATCGCCGTCCCGATGCGATATCCACCGCCACAACTCACATTCAGACATTCATGACGGTTCATTCATGTCACGCGACACATTCTACATCACCACCGCGATCTCCTACCCGAACGGCAAGCCGCATATCGGCCATGCCTATGAGCTGATTGCCACCGATGCGCTTGCCCGCTTCCAGCGGCTCGACGGCAAGGACGTGTTCTTCCTGACCGGCACGGACGAGCACGGCATCAAGATGCTCCAGACGGCGCGCAAGGAAGGCATCACGGCGCGCGAGCTCGCCGATCGCAATTCGGCCGAGTTCAAGCGCATGGCGAGGGCGCTGAACGCTTCCAATGACGATTTCATACGCACCACCGAGGAGCGGCATTACGCATCCTCCCAGGCGATCTGGAAGGCGATGGCCGCCAATGGCGACATCTACAAGGGTGGCTATGCCGGCTGGTACTCGGTGCGCGACGAGGCCTATTACGGCGAGGAGGAGACCGAGGTCCGCGCCGACAATGTGCGCTACGGGCCACAGGGGACGCCTGTGGAATGGGTCGAGGAGGAAAGCTATTTCTTCCGGCTGTCGGCCTACCAGGACAGACTGATCGCGCTTTATGAAAGTCAGCCCGATTTCATCGGCCCGGCCGAGCGTCGCAACGAGGTGATGAGCTTCGTCAAATCGGGGCTCAAGGACCTGTCGGTCTCGCGCACCACTTTCAACTGGGGCGTGCCGGTGCCGGGCGACGAGAAGCACGTGATGTATGTGTGGGTCGACGCCTTGACCAACTACATCACCGGCGTCGGCTATCCTAACGAAAATGATGAGAAATGGCGATTCTGGCCGGCTGACGCCCACATCATCGGCAAGGACATCGTGCGCTTTCACGCCGTCTATTGGCCGGCCTTCCTGATGTCGGCGGGAATTCCGCTGCCGAAGCGCGTCTTCGGCCATGGCTTCCTGTTCAATCGGGGCGAGAAGATGTCGAAGTCGGTCGGCAACGTTATCGACCCCTTTACGATGGTGGAGCATTACGGCGTCGACCAGGTGCGCTATTTCTTCCTGCGCGAGGTGCCGTTCGGCCAGGACGGCAGCTATAGCCATGAAGCGATCGTCAACCGCACCAATGCCGACCTCGCCAACGGCCTCGGCAATCTGGCGCAGCGGTCGCTGTCGATGATCGCCAAGAACTGCGGCGGCGCGGTGCCGAAGCGCGGCGAACTGGCCGAGGCCGACACGACGATCCTTGACCAGGCGATAGAAGCGCTGGCCGTTTCCCGCAGAGCGATGGCGGAGCAGGGCATCCATCTTGCGCTGGCGGCAATCTTCGGCGTGGTGGCGGAAGCCGATCGCTATTTCGCTTCCCAAGAGCCGTGGGCGCTGAAGAAGACCAATCCTGAGCGGATGGAAACGGTGCTTTGGACGACGGCCGAACTGGTGCGCCGCGTGGCACTGCTTTGCCAACCCTTCATTCCGGGATCGGCCGCAAAGCTGCTCGACCTGTTAGCCGTACCGACGGACGAACGCGCTTTCGAGCATGTGCATGCCGATCACGCACTGGTGCCCGGCACGGCGCTGCCGGCGCCCGAGGGCGTGTTCCCGCGCTATGTCGAACAGGACGGCAACGCCTGATGCTGGTCGACAGCCATTGCCATCTCGACTTTCCGGACTTTGCCGAAGAGCGGGCGGCTATCGTCGCCCGCGCCCTCGCCGCCGGCGTCGGCCGCATGGTTACCATCTCGACGCGCGTGAGGCGTTTCCAGCAGATCATTGAAATTGCTGAAACTTTCAACGAAGTCTATTGCTCGGTCGGCACCCATCCGCACAATGCGGCGGAAGAGCTCGACATCACCGCTAACGAACTGGTGGGGCTTGCCGGCCATCCCAAGGTGGTGGCGATCGGGGAGGCCGGGCTGGACTATTATTACGACAAGGCGCCGCGCGATGCGCAGGCGCAGGGCTTTCGTACCCATATCGCGGCCGCGCGCCGGACGGGCCTGCCGCTCGTCATCCACGCGCGCCAGGCCGATGACGACATGGCGTCGATCCTCGAGGAAGAGACAGGGAAGGGCGCCTTCCCCTTCATTCTGCACTGTTTTTCGTCCGGACGCAGGCTGGCCGAAGTCGGCGTGGCGCTGGGCGGCTATGTCTCCTTTTCCGGCATCCTGACCTTCAAGAACTCCGCCGATCTGCGCGCCATCGCCGCCGACGTCCCGCGCGACCGGCTGCTGGTCGAGACCGACGCGCCTTACCTCGCGCCGATCCCGCATCGGGGAAAACGCAACGAGCCGGCCTATGTCACGAACACGGCAAAGGTGCTCGCCGAAACCATCGGCGTCAGCGAAGCCGAGATCGCCGATATCACCACCGGTAACTTCTTCCGGCTGTTCACCAAGGTGCCGCGTCGCGACGCGACGGCAGGCTGAGACATGAGCGACCGGCTGCGCTTCACCATTCTTGGCTGCGGCTCATCGCCCGGCGCGCCGCGCATCACCGGTGATTGGGGTAATTGCGATCCCGCGAATCCGCGGAATCGGCGCATGCGCACAGCCGCCCTGGTCGAGCGGATTGCCGCCAACGGCGCGCGCACCACGGTCGTCATCGACACCGGGCCGGATTTCCGCCAGCAGATGCTGATGGCTTCGGTCAGGCGTATCGACGCCGTCGTCTATACCCATCCGCATGCCGACCACATCCATGGCATCGACGATCTGCGCGGCTTCGTGCACGACCAGCGGCACAGGATCGACATCCACGCCGACGAACCGACGATGGAGCGGCTGCGCCAGGCCTTCGGCTATTGTTTCGAGACGCCGCCCGGTAGTTCCTATCCGCCGATCGTCAAGCCGCATCTCATCGACCACGCCAAACCGGTGGTAATCGAAGGCGAGGGGGGCGCCCTCACCTTTGAGCCGCTGCCGCAAATCCATGGCGACATCATTTCGCTGGGCTTCCGCATCGGCGGGCTTGCCTACTGTCCGGATATCAGCGACTTCCCGGCCGCCACGGCCGAGCGCTTGCGCGGCCTCGACATGCTGGTGCTCGACGCGCTGCAGTACAACACCCATCCC
>RXJA01000076.1 GCA_003963455.1 Hyphomicrobiales bacterium | reverse complement strand
TCGTAGCGGCCGTTGCGCTTGTAGACGATCTCGGCCTTTTCGCCGGTGTGCAGGTGATAGAGCTTCAGCGAACGGGTTTCGGCCTTTGCGCCGGGGACGGCTGCCGAGAGGAACCCGACGGCCAAAATCACAGCAGCCAGCCACCTCGGCCAGACGCACATGTGAAAATGCCGCCCGTTTGTGTGTCGCTCGACTTGGTTCAAATCAAAAGGCCTTGCAGGCTGCCGTTTGTCCCCGGATTTGTCCAAACGGATGCGTCGTTCTCACATCCGAATATCGATCCTAATGGTTAATCGCCGCTTACCTTGCCCACCGGCTCATTCAGGCTGTGGCTTGCTGCTACGAAACCCAAAGAACACCAGGATCGAACCGAAAACCACCCAAAGGTCAGCTAGATTGAAGATGGGAGAATACCAAGACCCCACGTGCAGACCTATGAAATCCGTGACCATTCCTATGGCTATTCGGTCCACGAGGTTGCCGAGTGCGCCGGCCGCCATGAGGCCAGCACCAACGAAAACCCAGGGCTCTCGGGCACGAGCGAACCACCAGCAGAGAACAAGCAGACCAAGAACGGTTATCGTTACCAGGGCCACCAGTTGTGCCGGGGTTTCACCTGAGAGCAGGCCAAATGTGGTGCCCTCATTGTACCTCGGGCGCAGCGCCACAAACGGTAAAGGATCGAGCCCGTCAGGAAATGGTAGCGAGGCACGTACCCAGCCCTTTGTGCTCAAGTCGACGATTAGGGCTGCGAAAGAGATTATCGCCGCTACTGTCTTAGCTTGATACAGCCGCACGGATATGACATCTCGCCTGCCTTCGTTTTTCAATCTCTGCTCTCACTGACAAGCGGACGCCGACGACTGAGTGTAGTCTAGAATGAAAATCAGCCGCAATCATGGCACATCGTGTTCGCGCTCCAAACACGACCGCAACCGGGAGACTCCGTTTGAACGAATATTTCCTGCTGCCGCTGGCCTCCCTGGCTTTCCCCAACATCGACCCGGTGATCGTCAACATCGGGCCGCTGGCGGTGCATTGGTACGGCGTCGGCTATATCGTCGGCATCCTCTTCGCCTGGTGGTATGCCAGGCGGCTGGCCACCAACACCAGGCTTTGGCCGGACGGCAAGTTGCCGATGAGGTCCGAGGACCTCGACGATTTCATCGTCTGGGCGGCGATCGGCGTCGTGCTCGGCGGGCGGACCGGCTATGTCCTTTTCTATGACTTGCCGCGCTATATCGCGCATCCGCTCGACATTTTTGCCGTCTGGCAAGGCGGCATGTCGTTCCATGGCGGGCTGCTCGGCGTCATCCTCGCGATGACGCTGTTTTCGATCAAGCGCGGCATCCACACCTGGACTTTGTTCGACGTCGTCGCGACCGGCGTCCCAGTCGGCCTTGGGCTGGTGCGCGTCGCCAATTTCATCAATGCCGAACTCTGGGGCAGGCCGACCGAGATGCCTTGGGGCGTCGTCTTCTGCAACGACCGCCTCCAGCAGGCGCTGGGGCAATGTCCCGCGGGCCTCGACCCTCGCCATCCGAGCCAGCTCTACGAAGCACTGCTCGAAGGCCTCGTGCTCTTCCTGGTGCTGCGCTTCCTCACCCATTCGCGGCTCAAGTTGAAGACGCCGCGCTTCGTAGGTGGCGCCTTCATCTGCGGATACGGCCTGTCGCGCATCTTCGTCGAGTTCTTCCGCGAGCCCGACCAGCAGATCGGCTATCTGCTTGGCACTGGCTGGCTGACCATGGGCATGATCCTGTCCTCACCAATGGTGCTCGCCGGCATCTGGGCTATGGCCACCGCAAAGCCGGTGACGCAACCGCAGGCGATACGACCCGGCTGAAGACGGCATCGTCGACCTGATCGGCACCGTGGGGCCGATCAGGTCAACCGTCAAGCCAGTACGAATACCGCCAAGACACAAAGTGGCACCTTTTCCGCAGCGGCGGACTTGACGCTGTTCGGCCCCAATTTGCTCTCGTTCTGTCGCGCCCTAGCGGACGCTGGCGACCGTCTCTCCGCGGCCATCGTTGATCGTCACCCAAGCGCCTGAATTCTCGTCCGATTGGCGCTTTAGGTAGGTGTAGTCGGTGTCGGTCCAGGACAGCACCTTGGGTTCCAGATTGTCGAGGATAAATTCACCGAGGCTGGTGCGCACTGTGAGCACGGCATGGCCTTCGCCGTCCGGACGACGCACGACCGTTATCAGCAGATCGCCAGCGGGGACGCCGAGGTTAGTCAGTTCGCGACGCTTCTCCAGCACATAATCCTCGCAGTCGCCGAAACCGGTGTCGGGATAGGACCAGACCTCTTCCTTGCCCCACTGCTCCATATCTGTGAGTGGCTTGATCCTCGTGTTGACCGAATTGTTGATGTTGACAATCGTCGCCCACAACTTGCGCGTCAGCTCGATCGGCGCCTGCTTCGGCGTTCTCTGATTGCATTCCTGCGGAAGTTTCTGGCACAACTCATAATGGCCGACCGGCTGCGTGGTCCGGCCACCGGTATGCATGAAGGCAGGCTCTGCCGCGTATGCTGTTCCCCAGGCACCAAGCAACGCCGATATTGCCAACAGCCCCAGATTTTTTGCAAGCTTCTTCATCACCGTGCGTCTCCCATTGAGGAGACACTGTGACACACACGCATTTATTCGACGCAAAATTGGAAAGTAGACATCAAGTAAAAGTCGAGAAAGATTTACCTAAAATTCGAATGGTTTTGTGGACGCGCTGAGGCTGGGTAACCGCCCTGGCCCGCAGGAACCTCAGCGCGCAGTTGTCGGCCGTGGGTGCCCACCCATTGCAAACGCTCCTCGATATGAAGAAGATTGCCCAAATGTCGCGCCAAGGCGATCACCTGGATATCGCCGGTCAGATACCGCCCATGCAGAGATACTTCATCTCAAGGTAGTCCTCGAGGCCGTGGCGGGAACCTTCCCGCCCGATGCCCGACTGTTTGACCCCGCCGAAAGGCGCGGCCTCCGAGGACATGCGCCCGGTGTTGATGCCCACCATGCCATATTCCAGGGCCTCGGCCACACGCCAGACACGCTTCAGATTGGAAGCATAGAAATAGGCGGCGAGGCCGTAGATCGTGTCGTTGGCCTCACGCACGACCTGATCCGCATCCTCGAAGCGGATGACGGGGGCCAATGGCCCAAACGTCTCCTCCTGCGCCACCGTCATGGCGCTGGAGATGTCGGTAAGGACGGTCGGCTGGAAAAAAGTCCCGCCTGCGCCAATCCTGCCTCCGCCGCAGCGGATCACGCCGCCTTTTGCCAGGGCATCGGCGATGTGGGATTCGATCTTGGCCAAGGCATTGCCATCGATCAGCGGACCGATGGCGATGCCCGGATCGAAACCGTCGCCGACCCGAAGCTGGCGAACTCGCTCGGCGAATTTATCCACGAACTCGTCATGAACGCCCGACTGCACGTAGAGGCGGTTGGCGGAAACGCAGGTTTGGCCGGCATTGCGGAACTTCGCCTGGATCGCCCCGTCCACGGCGGCATCGATGTCGGCGTCGTCGAAGACGATGAAAGGCGCATTGCCACCCAGCTCGAGGCTGACCTTCTTGATCTGGTCCGAGCACTGGCGCATGAGCAGTCGTCCGACCTCGGTCGATCCGGTGAAGCTGATCTTGCGCACTTTTGGATTGTGGCAGAGCTCGCGCCCGACCGCGGCGCCTTCGGAAGCGTAGATGAGGTTCACGACACCATCGGGAAAACCGGCCTCGGCGGCGAGCGCGAACATGGCGCCTGCCACAAGCGGCGTCTGCTCGGCAGGCTTCAACACGATGGCGCAGCCCGCCGCCAGCGCCGGCGAGATCTTGCGCGCCACCATCGATGCGGGAAAATTCCATGGCGTGATCGTGCCGACGACGCCGATCGGCTGCTTGATCACCAGCATGCGGCGGTCCGTCGACGGCGCCGAGATCGTCTCCCCGTAAATACGGTTTGCCTCCTCGGCATACCATTGCAGATACGCCGCCGCGTGAGACACCTCCGATCTGGCTTCGGCAAGCGGCTTGCCCATCTCCGCGGTGAGGATCGCGGCGAGGTCGTCGGTGTGAGTGACGATCAATTGATGCCATTGCCACAGCATTTCGCTGCGCTCCCGGGCGGTGAGCGCCGCCCATCCGGCCTGGGCGGCATAGGCCTTGTCGATCGCTGCGCGCGTCTCCTCGACGCCCATGTCGGGAAGTTCCGCCAGCAATTCGCCGGTCGATGGATTGAAGACCTCAAACATGCGCCCGCCAGCCGGCGCGCCAAGCCCCGGCACACGGTCGATCGCGCCGAACAGGTCGGCGGATTTCAGATGGCGGATCATCGGTGGGTACAGGGGCAATACCAGTTTCCTCTTCAACACAGCCGATATGTCCATTGGCAGGTGTCGACGTGTATCCGGCACGTCTGGCATTTGCATAGGGCCTCGATAAGAGGGCGGTAGACCCACCCCCGAACATCTCTCAACCTGAAGGGCGGCGAACGCTTTGAGTGATCTTCACTTGGAACCTAATTCGCGTCGCTACATTTCAACGGCAGGCGCCGTTCGCTGGCGAGCAAGTCCGCAGCCTTTGGCCGCGTTTGCCGGATGGAGACTGACGAGGCATTCGCACTTCATGCAAGGTAAACCAGCGGACGTCATTTTACATGGGGGTGATCGTGAAATACAGAATGTCGTGCGCTTTTGTTTTCAACGCTTTTGTGGCTTTGGGTGCAGTGGACGCACAAGCTGACGTGAAGCTTCAGGAAACCTATTCCACTTATCAATTGCAAGGCCTTAGCCGGAAAGCGATACACGACGATCTGCACCGCGTGGCCAAGAGGGACAGGGACGGTATCATTGAAGGCGAGGTTACAGATCAGTGGGGGTGGAATTTCAGGTTTGCGGCGACCGAAAACTCCTGCCGGGTCACATCGGATGAAATCTTGCTCAAGCTCAATATTTTACTTCCGATCTGGGTAGACGATGCGCGCGCTGATTCAGCCACTCGCACGGCCTGGAAAAACTACTTTCAGGAGCTGAAAGCCCATGAGGATGGCCACAAAACGATCGCGCTGGAAGCAGCTGAACAGATTAGCAAGTTGACCCATGGCGCCACGGCGCCAGGCTCATGTACAGCTCTGGAGCGATCACTGAATCGCGCTGCTAAGCAGATTGTCGAGAATTCTGAAAAGGCGCAGGATCGCCATGAGGCCAGCCTCCCGTCTTATTCGCTCGAGTAAATCGACTTTCGATTTCCGAAGAGGCCCGTTGAGGAGGCAATGCGGGCATCTTTGCGGCCGTCGAAGCTCCGCCAAGGCTGTGGTTCTTGGCTACTGAATTCGGTGATTGCAATTTTCGCGTTTCCGCTTCCGAGGCGGCGATACATCGTGGTGACCTAAAGTCGCCGGGGGTGAAGCAAGCTCACACACGGAAGGTCTGGGCGCAGGATGCGATGGCGCAACCGCCACGGATGTTAGGCGTAGTTAGCTTTTTCGCTCTGCGCAACCGTGATAGTCACCCCGCTCGAGTTGAACCAGATCGCGAGACCATGAGCAGCCTAACGCCGACCGTAATCTTTCGAGTTCCATCCAAGCGCATCGCCGCCATCGACGTCTTGCGCGGCATCGCGCTCCTCGCCATGGCGAGCTACCACTTCACGTGGGACCTGGAGTTCTTCGGATATACCGATCCCGGCCTGACGGCCTTCGGCTGGTGGAAGATCTACGCCCGTTGCATCGCCTCGACCTTCCTGTTCCTGGTCGGCGTTAGCCTGTATCTCGCCCACGGCAGACAGATCCGCTGGAACGGTTTCTGGAGGCGCTTCGCCATTGTTGCCGGAGCCGCGATTGCCATCTCGGCCGTCACCCGCATCGTCATGCCCGATGGCTTCATCTTCTTTGGCATATTGCATGAGATCGCGCTGGCCAGCCTGCTGGGTCTCGCCTTCCTGCGCCTTCCTGCGCTGCTGACGCTTGCCGTTGCCGCGCTTGTTATCGCGGCGCCCGTTTACCTGCGGTTGGAATCCTTCGACCGTCCCTGGCTATGGTGGGTCGGCCTTTCTGCCATCAGTCCGCGCTCCAACGACTATGTGCCGGTGTTCCCGTGGTTCGGCGCGGTGCTCCTTGGCATCGCCGTCGCGAAGGTCGCTTCCGCTCCCAGCGTACGGGCACGCCTGGCAAGCTTCACGCCGGCTCGCTGGGCCAACCCGCTGGTCTTCATCGGCCGCCACAGCCTCGCCTTTTACCTGATCCACCAGCCACTGCTGATCGGCTGCGTTTGGCTGTTTTCGCAAATGATGCCGGCCAAGGTTGAAACCCCGCAGGTTACCTTCCTGAAAACTTGCCAGCTCTCGTGCGAACAGTCGCGTGACGCCAAGTTCTGTTCCACCTACTGCGCCTGCATGCTCGATACGCTGGAGGGCGAGGCATCTCTTGATCGGCTCTACAGCAACGATCAGACGCCGCAATGGCGGGCACATCTGACCGACCTCGTCAGCATGTGTACCGCCACGACCAGCATCAAAATGGAGGAGGGGGTCAAATGACCGAAGCCAGCTGCCCGGACTCATACGCCGCCTGCGTCGCCGCCGGGAAGGCCGATAGGATCCCGTCCGAGAGGCGGGTAAGGTGGCGATCATCGCTGCACGAGCTCTGCGTCGTCCCCATAAGAACGCAGCGTCTGCGTCGTGGTCCACAATGTGTCGTTGAAACGCCATCGGTACCGACCTATTTACAGTGAGCGTCGGATGTCTCCTCCCATTCGTCCGGCGCGTTCCCCTCTGGAGGTTTTGACCTTCATACCTGGCCGGACTTCAACAGTCCGGCCTTTTCTTTTCGGTATAAGAGTTTGCGCCGGCAGGTGCGACGCGTTCGTGCATTCTCACATAAGGCACGAGCAACTCCAGTCCGTCATAAGCAGGTCGCAATAATTCGAGAGACCTTGCGAAGGGGCTTTCTCAATCAGGGTCGATCATCCCGTGCCGGCCTATTTCCCAGAAGGACGGACCAAGCTGGGAGTTCCGTCTGCGCGTATCCGAACACTCGAAGATGTGCCTCAATCGGAAGAACACGGGTGCGAATTGATGCGCCGTGATTCCGAAAGATCAGAATCCCAGTGAATGAGAGGAAGGTCGACGAATGCCGCCAAGCGTCCGATGCAGTTTGTTTGGGTGGGACCATTGCCAGCACGTGGCTATTCACGGTTATGTATGAGTGCACTGCAACAAAATGACGGTGGATGGCCTTGACAAAATGCGCGAACAATTGTCCCTGAGGCTCCCATGAAAAGCCTTGGCCAAATCACGATTGCAGGAATCGCGCAGCTCCGCGCGATGCTCGCGGTCGTGTTCCTGGTCTTGTCTTCTCTTCAGCCGGGCCTCTTCGCAAACGCGAACGCCACGGGATTTCACAGCGATTCCGCGGCGACGCTTCAGGTCGAGAAATCTCATCACGACAGCGGCGGTGACGTTGGCCATCACAACATCGCGGCCGAACAAGATGGGGACGAGAAACATCCCGATGGTGAAAAATCGGCGGCGGATGATGGGGATTGCGAGGTCCATTGCGCACCAGCTCACGCTGTCCCCGTGGATTGCCCGGCTATCGGCCGCGCGGCAAGCCGCTGCTTCGCTGTGAGCGTGGCGACTGTGCTGCCGCTTGGTTCCTATTCCACCCTGATTAGACCTCCCAAATACATCTGAACTGACGCGTCCTCTCCAGAGGGCGTTCGCGCGCAACGTCGGGATTCCATTCCCGCGTGGCCAAATGCATACGTCAAGCTTCAGGTCTACAATGAAAATCGCAAGCTCCGCGATGCTCGCATCGCTATTGGTTGCTGGATGCGCGGCAACCACGCCGCCGGACGTCCTTCCTGCTTTCAACCCATCTGATCCCGTGATCGGCATCCGTGATGCGCACTATCACCCGGTCGTTGCCGACTATCACAGCCGGGAGCCCGTCGATCCGCAGAATTGGCGGCGTCTGAATAACGAGCTTTCTCCGACAAACAACGGAGCGGGATCATGAGCGGCCGTATCAAAAAGCTGCTCGCGATCGGCCTCCTGCCGCTCGTGGTGGCAGGATGCGCGACCACGGCCTCGGTCGATGGCGTTTCCAGTCCCATGGCAGGCTTTGCGAGCATGGCCGCGCGAACCGAATCCGTGACTGGAAAGAAAACGATTTGGGTGCAGTCCAGCGAGGAAGCGCGGACGGCGTCCGAGCGCGTGAAGGGTCTCGTGCAGCAGAAGACGATCGATCCAGACACTGCGGTGCAGGTCGCTCTGCTCAACAACAAGGGCCTGCAGGCCGCCTTTGCCGAAATCGGACTGTCGGCTGCTGATGTGTGGCAGGAAACGATGCTCGTCAATCCGACAATCTCGATCGGCATGATCGGCGTCGATCCAGTGCGGACGATTGAAGGAGCGGTGGTCGGCAACATCCTCGCGCTAACGACCCGCCAGCGGCGTGTCGCAGTCGCGGATGCACGTTTCCGCCAGGCGCAACTCCGCGCCGCCGAAGAAGCACTACGGCTGGCAGCGGACACACGGCGGGCGTGGATCAATGCTGTATCGGCCCGGGAAAGCGTCTCCTATCTCAGTCAGGCGCAAGCCGCCGCCGACGCTGCCTCCGAGCTCGCTCAAAAGCTGGGAGAGACCGGCGCTTTCACAAAAACCGGCCAGGCGCGCGAGCATGTTTTTTATGCTGAGATCGTTGGCCAGGCTGCGGAGGCGCGCCTCACGGCCCGGACGGCCAAGGAAGAGCTGACCCGCCTGATGGGTCTTTGGGGACCAGATATCGACTATTCTGTTCCCAATAAGCTTCCGGCTCTGCCGAAAGGCGCCAAGGCCAAACGAGCAATCGAGGCGGAGGCGCTAAAAAATCGCGTCGACCTTGAGATCGCGAAGCTGGAGCTGGAGGCGCTGGCGAAATCTTACGGCCTGACCGAGGCGACGCGCTACGTCAGTGACCTGGAACTCCTTTCTGGCGTCGAGGTGGAACGCGAGGAGGCAGAGGAAGGCGGAACGGAGACGAGTGTCTCGCTCACTCTGGAGGTCGAATTCGTCATTCCCATTTTCGATACCGGCAAGGCGCGCATGCGCAAGGCCGAGCTTGCCTACATGCAAGCCGCAAACCGGATGGCGGAAAAGGCGGTCAACGTCCGGTCGGAAGCAAGGTCCGCCTATGACGCTTACCGTTCGACTTACGACATTGCCCGGCACTATCGGAATAGCGTTGTGCCGCTGCGGACAAAGATCGAAGCGGAATCGGTTCTCACCTACAACGGCATGATTACCAACACGTTCGAGCTTCTGGCGGACACCCGCGCGAAAATCAGCTCGATCATGCTTTCCCTCAACGCCAAGCGCAATTTCTGGCTGGCCGACGTCAATCTCGGCACCGCCATCCACGGTGGCGGCGGTAGCTCGTCGGGAGGCGGCGATGTACCGGCCGCCGCCGAAGCAGGCGCCGAAGGCCACTGAACGCAAGGAGAAGAAAAATGCTTTCGAGACGTCAGTTACTGGGCGCCGGAGCCCTGCTCGCCGGCGCCACGGCGTGGACCAAAACGTCCGCGATGGGGTTGCCCGATGCCGCAACCATGGAGTCCCCCGACATGCAGCCCCCCATCTTCCCGATCAGTGGGCCGGACTACCAGCCGGTGGTCACGCTCAACGGTTGGACGCTGCCGCATCGCATGAACAACGGCGTGAAGGAGTTCCATCTGGTCGCTGAGCCGGTTGAGCGCGAGATGGCATCTGGCATGACTGCCTATCTCTGGGGCTACAACGGCCAGTCGCCCGGGCCGACCATTGAAGCGGTCGAGGGCGACAGAGTCCGCATCTTCGTGACAAACAAGCTTCCGGAGCACACCACCATCCACTGGCATGGCATGATCCTTCCGAGCGGCATGGACGGCGTCGGTGGTCTCACCCAGCCGCACATCCAGCCCGGCAAAACCTTCGTCTATGAATTCGATCTCGTGAAGAGCGGGACGTTCATGTACCACCCACACGCCGACGAGATGGTCCAGATGGCCATGGGCATGATGGGTTTCTTCGTCATCCATCCAAAAGACCCGACGTTCATGCGGGTCGACCGCGACTTCGTCTTTCTCCTGAACGCCTACGACATTGAACCCGGGTCCTACGTTCCGAAGGTCATGGAGATGACCGACTTCAACCTGTGGTGCTGGAATAGCCGCATCTTTCCGGGAGTAAGCCCCCTCGTCGTTTCGAAGAACGACAAAGTGCGCGTCAGGGTCGGCAATCTGACTATGACCAATCACCCGATCCACATGCACGGTTACGACTTCGAGGTGACCTGCACCGATGGCGGCTGGGTCCGCCCAGAGGCGCGGTGGCCGGAGGTTTCGATCGACATACCGGTCGGAGCGATGCGGGCCTACGAGTTCGACGCCAAATACGAGGGCGACTGGGCGATCCACTGCCATAAATCACACCATACCATGAACGCCATGGGCCACGACGTGCCTACGTTCATTGGTGTCGACAAGACAAAGGTTGCAGAGAAGATCCGAAAAGTTCAGCCCGACTACATGCCGATGGGCAATCGCGGCATGGCCGACATGGGCGAGATGGAGATGCCGCTGCCTGACAACACCGTCAAGATGATGGATGGCTGGGGGCCATTCGGCCCGATCGAGATGGGCTCCATGTTCTCTGTCGTAAAGGTTCGCGAGGGCCTTGCCTCGAACGACTACGCCGATCCCGGCTGGTACCAGCACCCGGAGGGAACCGTGGCCTACGAGTGGCAGGGAGAAGTTCCCGCCCCGACAAAATCAGGCGACGCAAAAACGATGACTCCGGCAGTGCACGGCGGTCACGGCAAACAGGGATGAAAACCAAAACCCTCAACCGCAATAATGAGAGAATGTGCAGAATGAAACGAATGATAGCAGCGGCTGTTTTGACGGCGTTCACTTCCGGTGTGGCTTTTGCCGGTGGGACTCACGCCGGAGGCCACGGAGACAAATCGGACAAGATGCCGATCGGCAACCCTGGCGAGGCTGCCAAGGCAAAAAGGACTGTCAACATTTCCATGTCCGAGAAAGACGACGGGACAATGTTGTTCCAGCCGACCGTGCTCAAGGTCAAGAAGGGCGAGACCGTCCGCCTGAAGTTCGTCAATAAAGGCCAGGTCGACCACGAATTCGTCATGGATGCCCATGACGGGATCATGGAGCACAAGGCGCTGATGGAGAAATTCCCCGAGATGGAGCACGCCGATCCCAACGCGATCCGACTCGCGCCCGGCGCCAGGGGCGAGATCATCTGGACCTTCGCTAATGCCGGCGAATTCGGGTTCGCCTGCCTTGTTCCGGGTCACTACGATTCCGGTATGAAGGGCGACATCATGGTCGCCAACTGAGTTCGAAGAAAGCAAAGGAAGCAATCGTGACACTACTGGTAAAAGTCCTCTCCACGCTCGCGCTCACACTCGCTATTGGCGGGAGCGCTCTGGCGCAGGAATACGTGAAGGGCGAAGTCCTCAAGGTCGACGCCAAACAGAAAAAGCTGACGATCAAACATGAGGCGCTGACCAATCTCGACATGCCCACGATGACGATGGTGTTCGTCGTCGCGGAAGACGGCATGCTGAAGAAGGTGAAATCGGGCCAGGCGATCGAATTTACGGCTAACCGCGTCAACGGACGCATCACAGTCACCGGCATCAAGTGATCCGGAACCAGTGGCTGCGGGCTGATTCGACCCGCAGCCCCTGTCGAGCGGGCTTAGTCGTCCATCGCTCCAATTCCACAGGAGATTCCTGCGGCGCATACGTCATAGGATTTTGTGCATGGATTTTGGAAGCTGTGAACTTGTGAATCGCCCGTGCTAAGAAGGCGCCGTGGAAGCGATGCCCACGACGCCTGATTGCGATTGTGGGCTCAGAATGATCGCTGGAAACGAAGGAATCCGCCTATCGACCTCTTGCCGTTGGCGATGCCGGAAATATGAGTGTAGACCAGTTCCGGGGTAACCACCAAGCCGGGAACAACTGTGTAGTCGACGTTCGCAACTGCGAGGATTTCCTTATTGTCGTCATAGGCGATTTGTAAATTGGCATTCGCCCTGTCGGTCACCTTCACGGTGCCGCCAGCCCATAGGGCCCATGAGCCGCCCCAGTTGCCGTAATAGTTTGGCACGCTCTTGTTTGGTTTGTAGCCAGCCATCGCAAAGAGAGAAAAGGTATCCGAGGCTTTCACGTCAATTCTGGCTTTGCCGGCCCAGGTCTCGTTGACGCTGTCATAGCCTGCGACAACGGCAATCTTGCCCCAGCCCTGGGTGAGTGATGCGCCGGCGACGACATGTGGCATGTAGCTGTCGATCGTGTAAGAACCGGCACCCTGTTCAACTGCGAACGTCGCGGCGAAACCGTTGGTACCTGTATAAGTGTATGAAATCTGCTCCGTGCGGAACGGGCCGTAGCCGAGTTCCCAGTCGTTGATGACGTTTCCAGCATAATCCGTAAAAGTGCTAAAGACGGAATCAGTCATCCCAACTCGAAAACCACCCAAGTCTATGTATACGTGATTTATGTAGAGCTGGTCGGCCGGCGTAGGAGATGCATTGTAGCTCCAGATGGCGCCACCGGTATCGCGATCAAAATTGATCTGAGCATAAGCTCGTAATGTTCCCAGTTCGGTCTGGGAGCGAGCGTCGGTTTGTAACGCAAAGCGAGCCCGCTTGTAATAAGTGTCGCCGAGCCCGTCGCCATCGACATCTGATCCGAGGTTTTGGCCGACACCAATATCATAGCGGACGTAGCCGCCGACGCGCATACAGGTTTCCGTCCCGGGTATATAGAAGAAACCCGTTCCAAACACGTCGCAGACGCGAACGTATTCGGCGGGTTCTGGCTCCGCTACGACCACCGCGTCGGCGGCATTGGCGCCGCCATAGGTTAGAGTCGGCACAGCAAGGACAGTAGCAAATAACGACTTTCTCATTTCCCACCTTCGTCAATTAGGGTTTCGCCGCACCGTTTATTGGTCCGGTCGAATTGATCAGGGGGTACGAGATTTGCTTGAGGCGAACGCGGGATTTACATATCTGTAAGAGTGCGAGCGGCAACTGCTGCTGCCTGTAAGCTGTTGCAAAACGGTCACATTTCTGAACGCGCCCTGCGTCCGGGAATTATGGATGATCCGCCGCGCCGATTAGAATTCAGCGCTCTTCGGCGGCTAACCCAGCGCATTCTATTGGATACTGTCGACGGTGGCCCGGTCTTGCAGCTTTTTCAGCCATCCATGCGCCTGCATGCGAGCAGTCACGCAGGGGAGGCAGGTTACCACAGCAACATTGATCCGAAAAGGCGAAGTTTACATATTTGTAAATCTCATCTCAACCAGAGTTGAGGATAGCAATGTAGTGAAATCTTGTCTCAAGGGCAGTGCATTTGCAAATTGGTAAATACACTGCTGCAAATATTATCCGCCCGCGTCTGACCTCCGCGGGCGGAGCTTTTTTGGGCCCAATTAACGTAGTACCGGAAAGTCTATCTGGACAATCAGGCCAGGCTTGTTGTCGCCTAGCGACACCGTTGCACCATGCAGATCGCAAATGGCCTTGACAAGGCTCAACCCCAACCCTGTTCCTTCGGTTGTTCTGCTCTTCTCAAGTCTGTAGAAGCGCTTGAACACATTAGAGCGCTCTTCTTCTGGGATGCCGGGGCCATCGTCTGAGATGACGATTGTGCTTTGTCTGGAATCACTGGACGTTGCTACCACAATCGAGGCTCCGCTCCGCGTATGACGCATTGCATTGACAATAAGGTTCACACACATCTGTTTCAGCAGATCACCGTCGCCAAAGATGTACGCAGACTGATGTGTCGGGACAAAAGTCAGCGATCGCTCGGCGTCCTCCACAATATCTCGGTAGATGCCGAATATTTCGGACAGAAGGTTGGTTAAATCCAGCTTGGTGAAGCGCGAGCCGCGAACGCCAGATTCAATCTGAGAAATCCGCAACAAACCTTCAAAAGTGGCAGTAATGTTGCTGATTTCGTTCATTGCCTTTTCGATCAGTGGCTTCACGGAAGCCAGATCGTCCTTCTCTGAGGCTGCATCCAAAACCAGAAACAATCGTCCGATCGGCGTTTTGAGGTCATGCGCGATGTCGGTGGTAACCTGCGTCATGGCCGAAACGCTGGCCTGAAGCTGGACGAGCGCCACATTGATCTCGACCGCAAGAGTGTCGATGTCGTCTCGGCGTGACGAAACCGGCAAACGCGTCGAGAGTTGGCCCGCGCCGACAGCCTTCATTGTATCCGACAGCATGCTGATGCGCCGGCGCATGCGAGAGGCCAGCACGGCTGCCGCTCCGAGCCCGACCGCAAGCACGATCGCGGTCGCCAATCCGAAACTAACGAGCGCGATCCTGCGCAAATGGTTCGTATCGTCATAGCTTACCCCTACGGTCAAGTCGTAGATGCCAAGGGCCGATCTGTAGAGGCGGTAGTTCTTTAGTGTCGCTTCATGGCTTGTCGGGGCACGGGTCGAGAAGCCAGGCCGTATGTCAGTCAGGTCGACATTTCCAATAAGCAGTTCGTTCTCTGGGTCCCTTAAGGTATAGATCGTCTCCCGTCCTGTGATCGCGGGGCTGTGGCTGCTAATCATGGCGATCGCACCGTCGATACCTTTGACCTCATAGGCGGACGATATCTCCCGAAAGCGCTCCATCACGTTGGAATCCAGACGCTCATAAAGATAGGAAGCGACCAGATTGTAGGCGAGGGCGTTGGCTCCAAAGAATGAAACTAGGAACAGGCAGATATAGAACGCGGCAAGCCGGATCGACGTACTCCGCGTGAGGCTAACGCTGACCATGGATGCTGTAGCCAGTGTTACGCGTGTTGTGCAGGAGCGGTACAGCGAAGGGCTTGTCGATCTTGGCGCGCAGCCGGCTGATATGCGTTTCCACCACAGTGCTTTGGGGATCGAAGTTAAAATTCCAGATTCGCTCCAGCAGCATGGTCTTGGTGAGGACGCGACCCTCATTGCGCATCAATAGTTCCAGCAGCGCAAACTCTCGAGGCAGCAATTCAATCACGATCCCGTCGCGGCTGGCGAGGCGAGTAAACAGGTCCAACTCGAGGTCGGCCACCTTCAACTTTGCCTTTTCGGGGGCGATCGGGGGCCGCCGTCCCAACGCGTTGATGCGCGCCAGAAGCTCTGAAAAAGCGAAAGGCTTGACGAGATAGTCATCGGCCCCGGCCTCCAAACCTTCGACTCGATCGTGGACGCCACCCATGGACGTCAGGAAGATGACTGGCACCTTGGCGCCGGCGCCGCGCAGCCCCCTCAACAGCGACAATCCGTCCAGACCCGGAAGCATTCTATCCACGATCGCGACGTCGAAACGCTCTTGCAGACCGACGAGCAGCGCATCCTGCCCATTTCGAATGACATCGACCACGTGTCCGGAAGATTTCAACGCCGTTTCTATGTATTGTGAGATCTCTTTGTCGTCCTCAACCAGTAAAACTCTCATTATTGAATGCTCTCATCTAGCTTGGGATCAAGCGTTGATGACCTCTATGGTTCCTGCTCGTTGCGCCTGACGCGGAACGGTGTCTCAATGATAATTCTCTATCGGTGGGTATTCCCACTCGACGCCGATCAAGGGAGCGGGCTTATTCCGGCTCTGCTTCGGGCAGCCCCGGAAGCACCCATAGCAGAGATTGCTGGGCAGAGGACGGACCATGGGTTCCAGACATCCGGACACCTAGCAGCCAGCATCTCACACGCCCGCATTGGCTAAGCATTTTCCCGCACAAGTCTTCTTCCTTCACTGAAATTTGCAATGAATTCGGCAATGCCGAGAGCGTCCGCAACCTCTTTCTCAACTGTGTTGAATTTTGGCCGGCAGATTGGCCGATTCTCGTTCATAATCAAGGCAAAGTGACGCAGTACGGTCGGCCGCGGGAGCGCCGCGCACCAGGCTTTTGCCCGGCAAACTATTTGCCAGGCGCACTCTGCCCTGTGATGGCACCAGAACACCAAAAATGCGGCGCAGATGAGCGCGGCCCTCCTGCATTGTTTGCGTGAAACCGGCCCAGCGGGGTTGAACCAACGGCGAAGTTGACCGGTTCACACCCCATCCAGATAGACTGCAGGCTCCCCGCAAGCCTATGGCCCGGGAGAACATTCAGTTGTTCGGAAACTCCTATCGACCAACCCAGCTAGGCCGAGTGCTAGCGCTCGACGGCCAATGCGGGTTGACGGTTTCGACGGTGTTGTAGCGGCGGTTGATCTTCTGGATAGTTCCATTCTCCAGAACTTTGTAGGAGACGTCCCCATTGGATGCCGGAACCGCCACTTCACCGCTTGATCCATGGCCATGCAAGATCCTGTCGATTGCGGAATCCGACGGCGCAGAACCACTGTTAGCGAAGCTGACCGATGTCAAAGCCGCGACAATGACAAGGCTATATCCAATGATATTTTTCATTTTTGGTCCTTTTTTCGATAAGCCGGCATTTCGGCGCCAGCAACTGGAAGCTACAGGATCAAACTCACAGGCGTTTTCCGCAAAGATTACATCTTTGTGATTCTCGCACCTCCTTGAAACGACTTGCCGATGAAGCTCTTCCGGCTGCCTGTCTCTGTGTCGGCTCGCCAGATCTGGCGATTGGACTGGCGGCGATTCCTGGGCATTATGCAATTGCCAGGTCGC
Source organism: Hyphomicrobiales bacterium (assembly GCA_003963455.1). GTDB lineage: Bacteria > Pseudomonadota > Alphaproteobacteria > Rhizobiales > Rhizobiaceae > Mesorhizobium. The sequence goes on along the minus strand of RXJA01000076.1, from coordinate 45,782 downwards.
AACCGGGGGGGGGCGTGGCAGCCTGCCTGCTAAAAGATATGCGCCCGCGGGAAGAAAGCCCTGCCATCTCGTCTGGCGCGGCCGCTATGGCGTTGAGCAAAGCCGATCAATCTACCGCGCACACCTATTGAGATGACATTTACAAATATGTAAGTAAATTCCTTTTGACGCCGTTCTATAGTCAATAGTACTTCTAAATCGCAAAATCACTACACAATTCACGCTCGGTCTCGGGGTTTCCTTCTAGTGAAAAGCGGCTGCACGAACTCCTTTGGCGCAACACGTAGCCCTTGGCACGGTGCTTCTGGCATGAGCCGGAAGACGCGCACCAAGTGCTAGCGCGACACTGTTCGCCGCGCCGTCGGCACGCCAATCCATGGCGTTGACCGAGGACGCGCTCGCGTTCTTCAGGCCCATGCCTTCGTCCGATCTCGTTCTCTTACCCTCGAGGTACCTTATGAAGGTCTTTGTCGCCGCGACCACGGCCGCCTTGCTGTCCGCCTGTTCGGCGCTGCCGAATGTCGAAGCAATGCTCGCGCCGGCCAATAGTCATGCGCCTGTGCCGGTGGCGCGTTATGTGCCAGTGCTCGAAGGGACGGCTGGCTACCACCCGGTCTCGCCCAAAAACTGGGTCGAGAGCAATGACCAGGTTGCTCCCAAGGAGGACGGCAAGTGAAGTCGTTGATGCCCCGGCGCTTGCTACCGACGCCGAGCCTGCCGATCAGGCTTGGCGGCGTCAGCCTCCTGGTTTTGACGCTGACAGGGTGCGTCAGCTTCAGCAAGGATGGCGGCATGGCCCCTGTCCGCGCCGAGGTCGCGTCTGCGATCGGAGCACAAGCCGCCAAGGTTGCCACTCCGGCCGATAGCGCCATCGTCGCCGATCGCGCCAAGGCCAACCTCGCCAAGCCGCTTACGGCGGACACAGCCGTTCAGGTCGCTCTGTTCAACAACCGCGGATTGCAGGCCGACTACAATGCGCTGGGCATCTCCGAGGCCGATGTTGTCGAAGCCAGCTTGCCACCCAATCCCGTCATCTCGGTCAATGGCGTGCTGACAGAGGGCGCCTTCTCGATGGAGCGGCGCCTGGCTGGCTCGGTGCTCGATTTGCTGACTTTGCCAGCACGCAAAAAGATCGGCGAGAATCTGTTCGAGGCCGCTCGTTACCGCGCCATCGAAGCTACGTTCCGGTTGGCTGCTGATACACGCAAGGCTTATTACAAGGCCGTTGCCGCCCGCCAGAGGGTTCGCTTCCTCGAGCAAGCCCGCCTGTCGGCGCAGGCGGCAGCCGACCTGACGCGAAAACTCGGTGAAACCGGCGCCGCAACCAAGCTCGACCAAGCACGGGCCAGCGTGTTCTACGCCGAAACATCCAACCAGCTGGCCGCCGAGCGCCTCGAGGCCGGGCTGGCCTTTGAATCGCTGACGCGCCAGTTAGGCGCATGGGGAGCAGATACGGCCTACAAGATTCCGAGCCGGCTGCCGACCCTGCCGAAAAAACTCCAGACCACCGACCAGGCCGAGGTCGAGGCAATCCAAAAACGGGTCGATCTGATCGCTGCGCGGCTGGAGCTCGATGCGCTGGCGCGCTCATTGAAGCTGGCCAATGCTACCCGCTACGTGTCCGTCTTCGACCTTGCCGGCCTCGCCAATTTTGAACGAACCAAGGTTGGTGGCGTGGTCGAGAAAGCCCATCCGCGCGGTGGTGTGCTTGACCTGCAGCTTGAAATACCGATCTTCGATTTCGGCGAAACCAGCCGCCGCCGCAATGTCGAGATCTACATGCGGGCTGTCAACCAGTTCAGCATGCAGGCGGTGAACATCCGATCGCAGGCGCGCTCAGCGCTGCTCGCTTATCGCGCTGCAAACGACATCGCGCGCCAGTATCGCAACAATGTCATCCCGATGCGCAAGGCCATCAGCGATGAGACACAACTCCGGTACAACGGCATGCTGATAGACGTCTTCGAACTTCTGACCACGGCACGCGAAGGCATCGAGTCCAATCTCGCCTCGATCGACGCCCAGAGGGACGTCTTCATCGCCAGCGTGGATTTCCAGAGCGCTATTCTGGGCGGAGGCGCCGTTGAGACCGCATCCGTCGCCAGTCGAGACTGACCCCAAGGAGGTACAGCAATGACGGTCTCCCGCCGCAATTTTCTTGCTGCATCCGGCGCCATGTCTCTGATCGGAGCCACCCAGCTGTCCGGGCGCACCGCCTATGCCTCGGCGCCAGAGGCGGCAACAATGAAGGATGCGGTGATGCAGCCGCCGCTGGTTCCCACAACCGGGCCGGACTACAACCCGGTGGTCACGCTCAATGGCTGGACGTTGCCGTGGCGCATGAACGGCGACTGGAAGGAATTTCATCTCGTCGCAGAGCCGGTTGTGCGCGAGTTCTCGCCAGGCATGGTGGGTCACCTGTGGGGCTATAACGGCCAGTCGCCAGGCCCAACCATCGAAGCCGTGGAAGGTGACAAGGTTCGCATCTTCGTCACCAACAAGCTACCCGAACACACCACCATCCATTGGCATGGGCAGTTGCTGCCCAACGGCATGGACGGCGTCGGCGGCCTCACCCAGCCGCACATCCCGGTGGGGAAGACGTTCGTTTATGAATTCCAACTCCAGAAGAGCGGAACCTTCATGTATCACCCGCATGCCGATGAAATGGTGCAGATGGCGATGGGCATGATGGGATTTTTCGTCGTCCATCCTCGGGATCCAAGCTTTCGGCGGGTCGACCGTGACTTCGTTTTTCTGATGGCCGCCTACGACATCGATCCGGGCGCCTATGTGCCCAGAGTGGCCGAGATGACCGATTTCAACATGTGGACGTGGAATACGCGCGTGTTTCCCGGCATCGATCCCCTGGTGGCGGCCAAGGGCGACAAGGTGCGCATCCGTTTCGGTAACCTGACCATGACCAACCATCCGATCCACATGCATGGCTATGACTTCAAGGTCTCGTGCACGGATGGTGGTTGGGTACCGGAGGCAGCCGCTTGGCCGGAAGTCACGATCGATTGCGCTGTCGGCCAGATGCGCGCCTTTGACTTTGTCGCAGACAAGCCCGGCGACTGGGCGATCCACTGCCACAAGTCGCACCATACGATGAATGCCATGGGCCACCAACTGGCCACGTTTATCGGAGTCGACAAAAAGGACGTGGTCAAGAAGATCAGGCGGCTGGCGCCCGACTATATGCCCATGGGCACCTCTGGAATGGCGGATATGGGGGAGATGGAAATGCCGCTGCCAGACAATACGCTGCCGATGATGACCGGTTTTGGGCCTTTTGGCCCGATTGAGATGGGCGGCATGTTCTCGGTGGTAAAGGTCCGCGAGGGCCTCGCCGCCAACGATTACAAGGATCCCGGCTGGTTCACGCACCCGTCGGGTTCGGTCTCCCATGAGTGGACCGACCAAGCCCCGAAGGCGGATCGCATACCTGCGCCCGCTTTCGACAAGACCAAGACGACCGAGCTCACGGTGGTGAAGCCCGGCGTCAATTCCTCCCATAGCAATCACTAAAGGACCATCAATGAATACCAAAACTCTGTTGACGGCGCTTGCGGCGCTGTCGTGGTCGACAGCCGCATTCGCCGATGCCGGGCATGGCGATGGCGTCGAACGCGCCTTCGGCGAGCCAGGCGATCCGAAGAAACCTGCTCGCATCGTCCAGATCGTCATGCGCGAAACCAGCGATAACATGGAGTTCGTGCCCAAGCGGATCGAGATCCGCAATGGCGAACAGGTCAAGTTCATACTGCGAAACAACGGCGAACTCGATCACGAGTTCGTTCTCGGTACACTCGCCGAGAACCTGAAACATGCTGAGCAGATGCAGAAGAACCCGGACATGGAGCACGACGATCCTAATGCCAAACGTCTTCCGTCGAAGAAGACCAGTGAGATCGTCTGGAAGTTCGATAAAGCTGGCGAGTTCGACTTCTCATGCCTGATCCCCGGCCATCGCGACGCCGGGATGTCCGGCACCATCGTCGTCAAGTAACCAATCTACAACCGAAGGAGAAGCTCATGCGTCGATTTGCTGTCATTGCACTCGCCTTCCTGATGCCAAGCCTTGCGCACGCTGCGCCAGTCGACGGCCAGGTCACCAAGATCGACGAGGCGCAGTCGAAGATCACCTTGAAGCACGGACCAATCACAAACCTCAACATGGACGGCATGACCATGGTGTTCGCCATGACTGACGCCGCCGCACTCAAGACGGTGAAGGTCGGTGACAAGGTCAAGTTTGAGGCCGATCGCGTCAATGGACGCCTCACCGTGACCAAGATAGAAAAAGTTAAGTAAACAGCGCAGCTTAAGGCTCGCGGTCACCAGAACGGACGTATCGCGTTCATCGGTCAAGTGATCCGAAACTAGCGCCACGGGCGCAATCAACCCGTGGCCGCTATCTGATCCGGAGATGTCAGAACGATGGGGCCGCGCAGAAAGCCACCCAGAGCTTTTCTTTCCAGTCGGCGTGTGCCGAGCGGCTCAAAGGCATCTCAATGGGAAATGTTCGTCCGCCGACGCTCACATAGGCCGGATAATTGCAGCGAACTTGTGCGAGATGCCTCCCGGAATCTTCATACCTGACGGCGCCGGTTGCGTCTGTCTCCACCAAACCGATAACGACATCATAATCGTGGCCCCGATCTTGCGAGACACTGTTGTTCAGGACACTGAGCTGGACCGCTGTGGCATCTGGAAAGGTGGCCGTGTAGAAGATCAATTGCTCCGCCATCGAGGGCGTAGCCACTACCACGCCGGCCAATAATGCAATGGCGCGCATTTCCTCCTCCGATCATGACGAGATTATCATCTTTTGCATCGATGTTCGAATCGAATCACTTGTCGGGCGGTGACTACCCCCTGACACAAATGTGAGAGCTTAGGGAGCTTTTCTTGCGCTGCAGCATATGCCATAGAGCCCATGTGAAATTCTGGCCCTACTTTCGCTACCTGCTAACGATTCTTGCAGCCGTGAGCCTTCTAACCGTGCCGATGGTGACACCGGCTGCGGCGGTGGCGATGGATGTTGATCCTACGATGGCAATGACGGATATGGCATCCATGCCTGACGACATGCCTTGCCCATCGAACCAGGGGCAGCAAGTACCTGATTGTCAGAAATCCTGTCCCCCCGCGGTTTTGTGTGTCGCCAAGTGCTTCCCGAGCGCGTCGACGACCGTAGCAATCATACTCACCCGGTTATCCACGGCTGACGTGATCACGCCTGGCAATCATGTGGGACGCGATCTCCTGCCAACTCCGCCGCCTCCCCGACCTCCACGAACCTGAATTCATCAACGGCTCCATCGGGCCGTTTTGTTGCCGCACCGCCGCTGGGCCTTGCGGCGAGACCTCGTGGTTCTGGCGTAGCCTCACCGAGAAACTGCCGTGCATTCCGCGCGGTCGAATGACAAAATTTGGGAAAATCTGACAATGAACTTTTGTAGTGCTAAGCACGTTGCAGCCGCGGCGATGATCGGTCTTGCTCTCGGTGGCGGTATTTCGACGGCCCGGGCTGGGATCGACGATTACGAATTTCAGCTCGTTCAAAACGCGATAAAGAAGGGCGATGCCGCGATTGTCGCGGTCCGCCTCGTCGACAAGCGCTCCGGCAAGGTGGTGCCCGACGCGGTGATCTTTGCCCAGCGTGTCGATATGGCGCCGGACGGCATGGAGATGATGACGTCGCCGATCGAGCCGTTGCCCTCGACGGAGCCAGGCATCTATCGCTTCAAGACCAATCTGATGATGCCGGGCGGCTACCGCCTGTCGCTCGGCGCCAAGGTGCAGGGCGAAACCGGCTCTCTCGAAAACAAGCTCGAATTCAAGGCCACGCCATGAGTCGCGCAGGCCGTACTGGCCTCACCCTCGTCGCCATTTTGGCGGCGGGGGCTGGAGGCTATTGGGCAGGGCATCGCAATCTCGCGCGGCCTGCCACTCCGTGGTTGCAGGCTGTCGCCTGGCTCGAAGGTACTGCGACGGCTCCTGCGAGCGCCAATCCCGCTCCAAAGGGACCCGTGATCTACTATCGAGATCCAGACGGCCTCCCAGCCTATGCGGCAACCCCAAGGAAAACCGCAGATGGGCGGGACTTCCTGCCGGTTCACTCCGCCGACGATCTGAGCTTCGAGGACAAGCCGCCGGCCGTGGCTGGGGCCGTTGCAGCTGCTCCCGCGTACGGCGGACCCAAGCGAATCCTATACTATCGCAATCCCATGGGCCTTCCAGATACCTCGCCGGCTCCGAAGAAGGACTCGATGGGGATGGACTACATCCCCGTCTACGCGGGCGAGGGCGACGACAGTTCAGCCGTCAAAGTCGCGACCGGCAAACTGCAGCGGACCGGCGTCCGCTCGGAGGTCGCCACCCAGCAGGTGGTCGTTCGTCCGGTGCGAGTGCCCGGCACCGTACAGCTTGATGAACGCCGCATCACGATAGTCGCGACGCGCTCCGATGCTTTCATTGACAAGGTAGCGGACGTCACCACCGGCGATCGAGTCAAGAAAGGCGAGCCGCTGATGCATCTTTATTCGGCCGAGATCGCCACCGCGAGCGCCCAATATCTTTCCGATTTGAATGAAGGCGGCCGCGCATCGGCCGGGGCTCGCCAGCGCCTCGAGAACCTCGCGGTCCCACCCGATGTGATCGCCGCAATCGACCGCACCCGCCAGGTACAGACTTCGATCACCTGGGCCGTTCCGCGCGATGGTTTGATCCTCGAGCGCAATGCAGTCGAGGGCATGAAGGCGTCGCCCGGCGACGTGCTCTTCCGCCTCGCCGATGTCTCGACCGTCTGGATAGTCGCCGATGTACCCGAATATGAGCTGGGGGCCGTGAAGCTAGGCGCCGCCGCCACGATCCGGGTGCGAAGCCTGCCGGGACAGATCTTCAGTGGCCGTGTCGCCCTGATCTATCCGCAGGTCAGCAAGGAAACGCGCACGACCAAGGTGCGGATCGAAATCCCCAATCCGGACGGTCTGTTGCTGCCGGACATGTATGCCGATGTCGAGATCGGCAGCGGCAGCAATGCCCCAGTTATCGCCGTCCCCGATAGCGCCGTAATCGATACCGGCACGCGGCAGGTCGTGATCCTGGACAAGGGTGAGGGACGGTTCGAGCCGCGAGAGGTCAAGATCGGCCTTCAGGGCGGCGGCGTTACCGAAATCCGCACTGGCGTCGCCGCTGGCGATCGGGTCGTGGTCGCGGCGAACTTCCTGATCGACGCCGAAAGCAATCTGAAGGCTGCACTGAGCGGCATGACGAGCCTGGAGGCTGCGCCATGATTGCACGGCTCATCGGGTGGTCAGCACGCAACCTCGTCCTGATCATCGTTGGCACAGCTTTCGCGGTGGCCGCAGGAGCCTACTCGCTGAAGACGCTTCCGCTCGACGCGATTCCGGACCTTTCGGACGTCCAGGTCATCGTCTACACCGAATATCCCGGTCAGGCGCCGCAGGTCGTCGAGGACCAGGTCACCTATCCGCTGACGACTGCGATGCTGACGGTGCCGAAATCCAAGGTGGTGCGCGGGTTCTCCTTCTTCGGTGTTTCCTTCGTCTATGTCATCTTCGAGGACGGCACGGATCCCTACTGGGCGCGCAGTCGCGTGCTTGAATATCTCAACGCCGCCGCGCAGCGCCTGCCGGCTGGCGTCACGCCGGGCCTCGGTCCGGACGCGACCGGCGTCGGTTGGGTCTACCAGTATGCCGTCGTTGCCAAGGATATGACGCTTGCGGAACTGCGGTCGCTGCAGGACTGGGTGGTGCGATACGCCGCCTCCAAGGCCGAGGGGGTCGCCGAGGTCGCTAGCGTCGGCGGCTTTGTCAAGCAGTACAACATCGTCGTCGATCCCTTGCGGCTGCGCGCCCAAGGCATATCGCTGTCGATGGTTCGTGACGCCGTGCGCGCCAGCAATCGGGACGTCGGCGGACGCACGCTGGAGCTTTCCGAATTCGAGTTCATGGTGCGCGGACGCGGCTACATCAAATCGACGGCCGATATCGAAGATATCGTGCTGAAGACGGACCAAGGTGTGCCTCTGCGTCTCAAGGACGTCGCAAGGGTCGAGGTCGGCCCAGACGAACGGCGCGGGATTACCGAGCTCAACGGCGAAGGCGAGGTCGCGAGTGGAATTGCCCTGCAGAGGTTCGGGGCCAATGCTCTGACCGTGATCGAGAACGTTAAGCAACGCTTGACCGACATCGCCGGAAGCCTTCCCAAGGGGGCCGAGATTGTGCCGGTCTACGACCGCTCGCATCTCATCGAAGCGGCGATCGAAACGTTGAAAGGCACGCTCTTCGAGGAAAGTGTTATCGTTGCTCTGGTCTGCGTCGTGTTCCTCCTCCACCTGCGCAGCGCACTTGTCGCCATCTTCATGCTGCCGGTCGGCATCTTGATGGCGTTCGGCGCCATGAAGGCCATTGGGCTCGGCTCCAACATCATGAGCCTCGGTGGCATCGCCATTGCCGTCGGCGCCATGATCGATGCCGCTATCGTCATGATCGAGAATGCTCATAAGCATCTGGAGCGAGCTCCGCCAGGCAAGCCGCGAGTACAGATTTTGATCGATGCGGCGAGCGAGGTCGGCCCGGCGCTCTTTTTTAGCCTCCTGGTCATCACGGTATCGTTTCTGCCAATCTTTACGCTCGAGTCGCAGGAAGGCCGCATGTTCGGGCCTCTCGCCTTCACCAAGACCTTCGCCATGGCCGCCGCGGCGATCCTGTCGGTGACACTGGTACCGGCCTTGATGGTGGTCTTTGTGCGCGGCCGGATCATCCCTGAGCACAGGAACCCGATCAACCGGTTCCTGATCTGGATTTATCGTCCGGTTATCCGCGGCGTGCTGAAGGCGAAGACGCTCACCATCGCGCTTGCGCTCGTCGTGCTTGGCGGCTCGGTCTGGCCGGTGAGCCAGATCGGCTCGGAATTCATGCCGAGTCTGAACGAAGGCACGCTGATGTACATGCCGACGACCTTGCCCGGGATCTCCGTCACCAAGGCGGCGGAGCTCCTGCAAATGCAGGACCGGATCATCAAGTCCTTTCCGGAGGTGGATTCGGTCTATGGCAAAGCGGGGAGGGCGATGACCGCAACCGACCCAGCTCCTACCGAGATGTTCGAGACCATCATCAATCTGAAACCAAAGGACCAATGGCGGGCTGGTGTTACCATCGACAGCCTGAAGGCCGGGATGGACAAGGCTCTGCAGTTCCCCGGCGTCTCCAACGCCTGGACCATGCCGATACGAGCTCGCATAGACATGCTTTCGACCGGCATCAGGACGCCGGTCGGCGTCAAGGTGTTCGGCACCGACCTGGCGCAGATGGAACAGATCGCGCGCCAGATCGAAGCGGCCCTCAAAACGGTTCCGGGCACATCGAGTGCTTATGCCGAGCGGGTGATCGGCGGTTACTATCTCGACATTGTCCCGGATCGCGAGACGCTTGGCCGGTACGGCCTTGCCGTCGGCGACGTCCAGGACGTCATCGCGACCGCGCTTGGTGGCGAGACTGTGACGACAACCGTCGAAGGACGTGAGCGCTATGGGGTCAACATCCGCTATCCCCGTGATCTGCGCTCGAATCCCCAGTCGATCGCTACCGACGTCGAAGTGCCGTTACCCGGTGGCGGCGCCATTCCGCTCGGCGAAGTGGCGAAAGTTCAGTTGACGCGCGGCGCGACCTCGATCCGCACCGAGAATGGCCAGCTCGCGACCTACATCTTCGTCGACATTAACGGTCGCGATCTCGGTGGCTATGTCGCCGACGCCCAGAAGGCCGTCGCGGCGACGGTGAAGCTGTCACCCGGCTATTCGGTCGCCTGGAGCGGGCAGTTCGAGTATCTGGAGCGGGCCGCGGCGCGGATGAAGATCGTCGTGCCCGTCACGCTGCTCATCATCTTCCTGCTGCTTTATCTCAACTTCCGGGCGCTCACCGAGACTTTGATTGTCATGCTGTCCTTGCCGTTTGCCCTTATCGGCGGGATCTGGCTGATGTGGTGGCTCGGCTTCAACATGTCGGTGGCGGTGGCAGTTGGCTTCATCGCCCTCGCCGGCGTCGCGGCGGAGACTGGCGTCGTCATGCTGATCTATCTGGAGCAGGCCATGGTCGAGGTGAAAGCCGATCGGGACGCACACAAGCAGCCATTCGCCCGGACAGATCTTTATGAAGCGATCATGCTCGGCGCAGTGGAGCGCGTCCGGCCGAAGATGATGACTGTCGTTGCCATCATGGCGGGTCTGATGCCGATCCTCTGGAGCACCGGCACCGGTTCGGAAGTGATGCAGCGCATCGCTGTGCCGATGATTGGTGGCATGATCTCATCTACCCTCCTGACCCTTGTGGTGATCCCAGCGATCTATGGGTTGGTCCAGGGTTGGCGGTTGCCGAATGACATCGCATCTACGATCGACAAGGTTGCGCTCACGGAACCTGCTACGTTCGACCTTGCTGCCGAATGATGGGTTCCGTTGCGCCACCGGTCCCGGAGAGGGTGCCTCGACAATAGAAAACTGGACGTAATTTTCCCCCTAAACCTCTCGCGTTGGACCCCGTCGCGCGCGTGAAACCGACTGCGCGAAAGCGGTCTTTTTCCACCAACAGACAACGCAAAAAAAGCCCGCGACCAGCCAAGTCGCGAGCCTTTAGTCCCAGTTTCGCTTGCCGCGCTAGCGGCTGTGAATAGCTTGCCGTCTGTGGCGTCCGGAAAAGCCATTCTCGACCAGCGCGCCAAAGGCGAGACCAATCGTCGTCCACAGCACAACCTGTGTTCCCAAAGCCGCTATGCGGAACCTCCACAAGAGATCGGCGGAGAACTGCTGCGGCATCTCGTTGATAGCCGGCATCGCATATTGCACGATGGCAATGACGATGATGAAAGCAGCACCGGCAACGATCGTTGCGTTCCATGCCCCGTATCGCAACCACAGACGCCGCGCCAAGGCGACCGTACCTGCAAGCGCTGCAATCGACAGCACGATCATTATGAAGAAGAGTTCGGTTCGAGCGCCGAGGGTATCGGGGTTACTGACGGCCGGCGGATTGGCCGGATATTTGAGATATGGAACGAGCACGATAGCGACAAATCCTGCCAGTGCCAGCAGCGCTGCCGTTCCACGCGGGCCGATGCTGCTGGCGCGGCCGTATACGTAGGCAAAGACCAGAGAGAACAATCCGCCAATCGAAGCGCCATAGACCACCAAGCCGGTCAGTAGGCCGAAGCCGGCTTGGGTCCCGCGACTAACGATCTCAGGCCCCGGAGCTTCGCCGGCGGCCTGGCTTTGTTGTTCTTCGAATACAATCGCGCGGTCGACTTGCGGCTCACCAAAAACCCTGGCGAAGCCGAGTGCGAGTATTCCCGCGAAAACGCCGACAAGCATTCCGCGAAGGAGCAGATTTCCAACCATGTCCGTGATCCTTAGTGGCAAGGGAAGCCGAGCAGGTGGCGACCATCATGGACAAATTCATGAACGTACACGCCGGATATCATCGATGTCGCGCCTTCTTCGGCGCCCACGAAATAGATTGCCAGCAAGAGGAGTAGTCCGCCAAAGAACGCCCATGGCAGAAGCTCTCCAAGAGGAATAGGTAGCGGACGGATTTGTGGCGCGAAGGTAGTGTCGGACATTTGACCTCTCCTGGGATGCAGCGTCCCGTTGATCGAACTCTCAGATACGGGAGAAGGCCTGACTTTCGGCAACCGCTTATATAAGCGGTTGCCGATCACAGTGGCGCGACCGTGCCGGATTTACACCGGCTTCCAAACCCGTATCGTGGCAGCGACACTATCCAACTGGCGAGCCGCCTGTCAATGAATCCCGATCGCAAACGCGATCGCAATCGTCTCTCCACTTGCGAAGTAGCTCTTTGATGTCCGCGCCTCACAATGATTTGCACCGGCGCCACTTTCGCGGGTGCGCAGAGCTCAGTTTCCACTCGATGAACCTTTGGAGGCGCGGGCGGCAGCGCTGGCCATCGAAATCCGGCCTAGACTGCTAAAGCTGATCGGGTTTGGTCCAGCCCAATGTTGCGGCCCAAGCAGACAGCCGCGGCGCTTGGTTTGGAACCAACTTTGGTGCCGATCCTGCAGGATCTCGTTTTTGCGCAGTGGTCTGGGAAGCTCATTGCAGACGTTTCACGCGAGGACCCCAAAGGGATGGCCGCTTGGTTGTCCGACCCGACTTCGTCTCCTCACGGAGGCGAGTCAATGGCGGCCGTTTCAAGCCGCGCCTCATCATTCATGACGCAACATTTGACCGAGCGCGGCCACCTGATCGTGGTGACTCATGCGGTTTTTATACGAGCGGCAATCCTGCTTTCCTCGAAGCACCGCTCCGGGCCGCATGGCGACTTGATGTCGAGCCATTGAGCATCACCGCCTTCCGTAACGACGGCAGGCGGTGGGTGTTGCGATCGATTTGAGCGGGGTAGGGGTGTCGCCATCGCACTCGGCACCGGCTGTAAAAATGATGCAGCGCATAGCCATGCGATGCGGCACCGCTGCCAGTCAGCCCCCGCTGACAAGTTTTAATATCTTGACACGGATAGTCAGGTATGACTAGCAGCTAGTCGGATAATGTCAGTCACCAGCCCGGAGCATCCGATGAGATCAGCCCGTTCAATTTTCCTGAGCGCCGTAGCTCTTCCCTTGGTCGCCGTCGGACCAGCGATCGCCCAGAATGCAAACGACGGTATCATTGTCTATAATGCCCAGCATGAGAGCCTTGGGAAGGAATGGGCCGAAGGTTTCACTAAGGAAACCGGTATCAAGGTCACCATTCGCAACGGAGAAGACCCAGAATTCGCCAACCAGATTGTCACTGAGGGCGCCGCCTCGCCGGCCGACGTGTTTCTGACGGAGAACTCACCCGCTGTGGCCCTGGTCGACCGCGCCGGCCTGTTTGCACCGGTCGACTCGGACACACTGGCGCGCGTGCCCACAGAATTCCAACCCGCCACTGGGCACTGGGTTGGCATCGCCGCGCGCAGCACCGTCTTTGCTTACAACAAGACAAAACTGACCCCCGACAACCTGCCTAAGTCGCTGCTCGATCTGGCTGACCCGAGTTGGAAAGGCCGTTGGGCCGCATCTCCGTCGGGTCCCGATTTTCAGTCGATCGTCGGTGCCCTGCTCGAGATCAAGGGCGAAGTTGATACAGCAAAGTGGTTGGAGGGGATGAAATCAAACGCCGTAGCCTACCGCGGCAATAGCAGCGCCATGAAAGCAGTCAACGCAGGCCAGATCGAAGGTGCTGTGATCTTCCACTACTACTATTACGGCGACCAGGCCAAGACTGGCGAAAACAGTAACAACATCGGCTTGCTCTATTTTAAAAATCAGGATCCCGGCGCATTCATCAGCATTTCCGGAGGCGGCGTGCTCGCTTCGAGCAAGCATCCCAAGGAGGCGCAGGCATTTCTGAAATGGATCACCGGCAAGGGTGGTCAGGATGTTCTGAAAACCGGTACGTCTTTCGAATATGCTATAGGCATCGGCGCGGACAGCAATCCGACGCTGGTTCCGCTGAAGGACCTGCAGGCACCAAAAGTTGAGCCATCGGATCTGGACACTAAAAAGGTCACCGATCTCATGACAGCTGCTGGCCTGCTTTGAGCAGGGTAGCTTTGGCGGTGCTTGTCGCCAATATCTCTATCCCATGCCCGCTGCCATTCTGACAGCGGCCCTTTACGCAGAAGAGGATCAGGCGCCCGGACAGGCAATCCTTGAAAATATAGCGCGTATTGTATTGTCGAAAAATCAAGCTGCACGCCATACAGGACCGATGCCTGGTTTTTGACAATCCTCATCGGCATCAATGCTTTTGCCGACTACGTCATGTCAGGGATTGGGTTCGCTGCCGAGGGGTAATAAGGCACGCATCCTCCTTGTGGCCTTGACGCTTGAGATACTCAGCCCCAACGCCACCCGAACAGCTTCAGAAAACAGTTAAATCGCGCTTGGCTGAATAGTGACGAGCAACTGTGAAGGGCTGCATCGCCGCTTGGATTTCCGTCAGCCTGCTGATTGTCTAGCCTCCGCTGCGGTGTACTATGCAATGCCGCTCGTCGATGTTAGACATTCCGGAGCCGGCAGGGAGAAATTTCCATGTTACGCTCAATTGCGCTCGCTCTTTTCTTGTCGATCGTCCCAGCTACCGCTTTTGCGAATTCATGCCCGACCCTTATGGCCTCGATCGACGCGGCGTTGCCGACCGCGACCCTCTCGAAGGCCGATATGACCAAGGTGAGGGAACTACGCGCTCAAGGCGAGAAGTTGCACGCCGCTGGCGATCATGCGGGATCAGTCGCTGCGCTCAACGAAGCCAAGAAGATGCTCGGCATGTAGCTCCCTAGCTTCTGCGGTGAGTTGCTCGGCTTTCGTCATTTTAGCTTTCTGCCGCTCGTCGCCAGGTAGGCCGAATTCCGTCGGTAGCCAGGCGCCGAAACATCCGGTCGACTTCGACGGGTGGCGGCTTCGCGCCGCGGTCGAGCCACCAGGTCAAGACCGCCATGTAGGCGCCGACGACATATTGGACGACGAATTCGCGTGGGGCCACCTCCGGGAGATCCCTTGCGGCGGTCGCGGTCAGTTCGGCACGCACCAGATCCGACAGGATCTCGCGGATGCCGCTGAGACTGACTTCGCCGCCACGGCCCCCGGCCAGGGCACGATAGAGTTCCAGATGATCTCGTGCGTGCTCGAACAGTAGAAGGCTGAAGCCAAGGCTGCGGTCCTGGACATCGCCCGGCGCCGCCAGCGCCTCTTTTGGCGTGGGGCGAGGAGCGCGCGCAGGTGCTCGTCGAGGCCGCGCCGTTTCAGGTCGTCCTTGCCAGTGTAGTGGGCATAAAAGGTCGATCGGCCGACATTGGCGGCATCGCAGATATCCTCGACGGTGACAGCCTCATAGCCCTTCTTCGGGATAAGTGAGATCAAGGCATGCTGCAGCGTTGCCCTGGTGCGGGCGACGCGCCGGTCTATCGCCCGTCTTGCCATCCGCTTTTCCAAGCCACTTCAGGGTGCCGTGTCCATTTCTGGACATTCGCGCATTTCTGTTCGTTGACCAATTCCGCACTTCGTGTCCGGTATCGCACAGGCTGTTCATGTTAGGTGACCGTTGGCTTCGTCGGCAAGTCCGTCTTCGATAACAACTCTCGCCCGCCGGTTTGAGCTGAAGCCATTTTCGAGCAGGAGATGTCACCGATGGATCATGAACGCTATCGCGTCTACATGGTCGCCGAAGCGCCTCGCTAAGGAAGGCTTCGTTTGAAGCGGCTCTCAAGGACAAAAGACCGGTCGCAGAAGGCAGTTGGGCCTTCATATTCGAGAAACCCGACGGTTTTCGCTTCACGGCTGGCCAGCATGTGCGGATGTCGCTGATCGATCCCCCCGAAACCGACCGCGAAGGCAATAGCCGGTTCTTCTCGCTCGCGAGCACGCCTCAGGACCCCGAGCTGATGGTCGCCATGCGAATGCGCGACACGGCGTTCAAGCGGGTTCTCGGCCGCCTGCAAAGGGGTGGCAAGGTCCTGATCGAGATGCTGCTCGATGTTCCGCGTGGCGCGTTTGCGCTGCATGAGGATCCTTCACGGCCCGCCGTCTTTATCGCCGGCGGCATCGGTGTCGTTCCGGCCTTTTCGATGATCAAGGACGCTATCGAACAAAAGCTGCCGCACAGAGTCTATCTCTTCTACGCGAACCGCCGACCGGAGGACGCTGCCTACCTGGAGGAACTTGCGACGCTCGCCAGGCAGAATCCGTCCTTCACATTGGTCGCCACTATGACCGAAGCCGAAACGTCGGCACGCCGATGGACTGGCGAAGCCGGGCGCATTGACCGCTCCATGCTGGCAAGACATATCGATGACCCGTTGCTTCCCATCTATTACATTTCCGGCCTGCCGAAGATGGCGAGCGCGATGAAGGTGATGCTTGGCACCGTGGGTGTCGGCAAGGAGAGCATAAAAGCGGAAGAATTTACCGGCTTTGATCTCAACAAGATCAGCGCCGTGCGCTCAGGGCGACGCTTCATGCCGGTCGCAGCGACCGTGCTCGCTGTGACAGCGCTGGTAGCCCTGCATGCCGGTGTCGGGGCCTTGCTATTCGGCAAGAGTTTTGCCGGGACGTTTGGCTTAAAGTCGGGCTGGTCTGCGGCGATCTGACTTGTTCTCGCTCTTGCCTTGGCCAAGATCGGTTTTCTGGCCTTTCGCCATCGTGCTCGCAGGCACCGCGTCAGCTGACGTCGATGACTATCGTCAGCCCGCCGCCGCCCGTCCTGCCGGTGCCATCGCGGGGCAGGGGCTCGGCTGGCAATGCGCTTGGCAACATAGACAAAGTCGGCAGGACGGCCCTACGACACCTTCGTAGGATACTTAATCCGTTGCGGAAGTTATCGCACCAATTCCGGTAGACTACCGCCGCAGCGGGGCCAAGCGAGCGAGGTCGTTTCGGATTGCAACAGCGGCGACTCCGCCTTGCCCAATGGCATGGGAAAGCTGGTCGAGCCCGCGCACCACGTCGCCCGCCGCATACAGACCGGCTACCGAGGTCCTTTGGTGGCTATCGACCACAGGACAACGATCGCGCGATACTTCGGCTCCCGCCGCAGTTGCAAGTTCGGATCGGACATCGGACCCCAATGCTGCATAGACTGTCGCAAAAGAGCGGCGGCCAGCCGGGGTCGTAATTGCCACGCCGTGCTGCATCAGTTCAAAATCGAGACACGGGCCGTCAACCGCCTCAATGGCGCCGCTATCGAGGCGCGTTCTTTGCACTTCATCGAGCTCATGGTTGCCAGTCGGTGCGATCAACGTCACGTCGGCGGTGTAACTGCGCAAGAATTCCGCTTCGTTGGTTCCGTGGTCGCCAGTTCCTATGACCGCGACCATTGTATCTGTCACCTCATAGCCATCGCAGATCGGACAATAACGCAAAAGTCCACGCGACAGAGCCTCAGCGTGGATATTGCTAGGCATATTCGGTCTCCGGTTGAAGACGCCAGTTGCTAGCAGCACAGCCCGCGCTTGAAATATCTCTGCGCCTGCCTGCGCCAAAAAATTGCCGAGCCCACCCTGCAGGGAATCTACTTTTCCCTCCCATTGCAGTGCACCGTAACGCTTTGCTTGACCCCGCATGCGCGCGAGAAAGTCAGACCCCGCAATTCCATCGGGAAACCCTGCGAGGTTGCGGGTGAGTGGGATGAGGTCGGCCCGACTTTCGCCGCTATCGGCTACCAGGACCGAGAGATGGAAGCGCGCAAGGTATATCGCCGCCGCCAAACCGGCTGGTCCTCCACCAATAATCAGACAATCGAGCAATTCGGACGTATCCATTGGAGCATCAAAGATTGGGAGCATCAATCATAGACTTGGGTTGCCGCTAACTGGCGTCTATGACCATCGTCAGCCCGCCGCCGCCTTGCTCCTCGACATTGTTGTTCGTCGTGTGATGCGGGATGTGGCAATGCAAGAGCCACTTGCCAGGCCGAAGCGCCCGCCACAGGACGTCGTACCTCTGCCCTGGCCCAACATTAACAGTGTCGGCCGTATACCGGGCGGTCTGCGGCAGCGTTGCGCCGTCCACGGCGACGACCTCGAAGGGCCCACCGTGAATATGCATCGGATGAATGGCGGTGGTGTTGGAGCCCACGAAACGAATCTTGAGCAACTGACCCACCTTCATTTTGATGGTCTCCGTCGCCGGGTAAGACTTGCCGTTGATGGTGAAGAAATTGGGGAAGCCGCCGTCCATCGGCATGGACGGGTACGTCAGCCCTTCCCGCTTTAGCCATTCCTGAAGCTGAACGGTGTATTCCAAGTCGGCGGTGATTGCTTCGGCCGGATTCTTAGGGTCGATGATGAGCGCACCGTAGAGGCCGAGCGCCTGCTGGCGATCGACATGATCGTGCGTGTGATAGAAATATGTCCCGAATTGTTCAACGGTGTATTCGTAGGAAAAAGTCTCACCGGGCTTGATCGGCTTTTGCGTGACATAGGCCGGCCCATCCATCGCATTTGGCACGTCAAGGCCGTGCCAATGCACGGTCGTGCTTTCGGGCAGTCTATTGGTGACGTTGATGCGAACGCGATCGCCTTGCGCCACGCGCAGCGTTGGACCGGGAACCTGTCTGTTGTAGGCAAAGGCCTCGACGGCCACTCCCGGCAGAATAGACCAGCGAATAACGGACGCCTCGAGATCGAAAACCTTTACGCCGTTCTCGATTCGCGGTTCGAGGACGGTGCCTCCTTGAGATGCGGGATCAGCCTTGAAACTCACAAGCCGAGGATCGACCGCCGCCATGTCGCGCATCGCCGCAGCGGGCGTGTCCCGGTCCATGATCATGCCGGGGGGCATGATGGCTCCGCCGACCTCGCGAGCCGATAGGCCCATATTGATCCAGTTGGCGGGTGCGGTCATGCCGATCGACAGCGCAATCACGGAAACAACACTGAGTGCTGTAATCTGAGGCGCCGTGGCGTCCGTCTCCATCTGATGACCGGCACTGCCGTGTCCTGCGTGAGATGAATGGCGTGCTGTGCGGTGGGCGGGCATCGCGTGCGCGGCATGAGAAGTCTTTGCCTTCACCGGTGCCTTAGCTTTCGCCGCGGCCCTCGCAGGCGCGGTCATCCCGGTGTGTCCGGCATGGCTTTCTTCCGCCATATCGAATTCTGCGCCAGGCGCGTGCTTTGTCTCGTGATCGGATCCAATGGGCTGCGACCGTTGTGTCATCAGCCCGTGCTTGAGCTTACGCGCGACCAGCCAGACATTGGCCGGATAGGCAAGCGTGAACCCCGCGATAACGCCGAGCGACATCACGCCCCAGAACAGAAGCTCGGTCGGTTCCATAGCGCGCATGTCGCGGCCCATCATCAGGAAGCTCATGACCGGGGCCATGCCGGCCATCATGAAGTTCATCGAGATGAATTCGGGCAGGAAGCTCTTTCTCACATTCTCCCAATAGGTGCCGCCCATCATCGATTTCATGAACAGCGACTGGAAGATGAAAAGCCCGAAGGCGAAGCCGGCCAGATATTCGACGATGAGGTCGAGCCACATCGGCAGACCGAGCGTGGCGGTGATGACGGCGGCGAGGATGATGCCGGTGGCGTCACCGGCGACGCAATGGATGGTAGAGCCGACGCCCTGCTTCCAGAGCGGCTTGGTGAAGGCTTCGTGCTCGCCGCGGCGCGGTTCTTTGTCGGCCAGCACATAAAGCAGCAGGCCGAGCGGACCCATATAGAGCGTCACCAGGATGAAGCCCCATTTCATCACCACCGGCTCGGGGTTGTTGCGGTATTGGTCGAAGCCGACATAGAGGGTCGAGGCAGCCGCGATCGCAAACCAGACAACGAGAAAGTAATCGATCGGTTGGATGAGCATGCGTCCGCCCTCGATCTTCCGCCTCATGCGTTCGGGCGGCATGCATCTATGAACTGGTGTAATGAACGCGGCCGGCACGCTTATGATCCGTGCCGGCCGAAGAACTATCTATTTAGGCAGCCACTTTTTCGTTCTCGTAACCCGCAGACTTGATGACGGCAGAAATTGCTGTTTCATCCGCTCTGGTTTCCACGGCCACCGTAGATGAGCCCAGATCGACCGTCACGCGAGCTAAGGGATCGACACTCTTCACAGCCTTTTCGATCGTGCTGGCGCAATGGCCGCAGCTCATTTCAGGAACTTTCAGTTTCAGCATCGCAGTTCTCCTTTTCGTTTCAGGTAGACCTTATATGGGGCTTCCCATCATGGTAAGGTCAAGGGCCGTTTTTGGGGATTGATCTTGCCGCATCGTTTCAAACGCATTTTGGCTCTTGACCTTCCCATCACTGGAACCTTTATCTATCGCAGCAACCACCAAAATTGGAGTTGCGGAAACATGAACGCCATCACTCGCGACCGACCGGCGGGATCCGTGTCAAATTCCGATCTCACGATTCAGCTCGGCATCGAAGGCATGACATGCGCTTCGTGCGTGCGCCGCGTCGAAAAGGCGATCGCGTCCGTGCCCGGCGTTGTCTCGTCATCGGTCAATCTGGCGACCGAACGTGCCGAAGTGGCCTTTGCAGGCAAGCCGGACCTGGCTCCCGTTGTCGCGGCAGTGTCGGCTGTCGGATACCAGACGCGTACGGACTCGATCGAATTGGCAATCGAGGGCATGACCTGCGCTTCCTGCGTCGCGCGTATCGAGAGAGCGCTGAAGACTGTGCCTGGCGTTACGAATGCCAATGTCAATCTGGCAACGGAGCGTGCCAGCGTCCAGATTATTGCGGGTACAGTCGAGGCCGCAACGCTTGAAAGAGCAGTGGCAGGAGCCGGCTATGAGGCCCGTCAGATACTGCCGGATGTAGCAGAGGATCACGAGCGCGATGGGCGCGCCGCCGAGATCCGCATGCTCAGCCGCTCGCTCGCGCTGGCGGCGTTGCTGACGCTGCCCGTCCTCGTTCTTGAAATGGGTTCCCATCTCGTGCCTGCGTTCCACCATTGGGTGATGATGACGCTCGGCGAGTGGAACTGGCGCCTGCAATTCGTCCTCACCACGATCGTCCTGTTCGGCCCCGGCCTTCGCTTCTTCCGGAAGGGCGTGCCGGCGCTGCTCAAGGGCGCGCCGGATATGAACGCGCTGGTCGCTCTCGGTTCCGGCGCCGCCTGGGCTTACTCGCTCGTCGCGACTTTCATTCCCGATGTCTTGCCGGCGGGCACGGCCAACGTCTACTACGAAGCGGCGGCCGTGATCGTGACGCTGATCCTGCTCGGACGAACCCTCGAGGCGCGGGCCAAGGGCCGCACCAGTGAGGCGATCAAGAAGCTCGTTGGGTTGCAGCCCAAGACCGCGCGGGTCGTCAAGAATGGCGTCACGGTCGAAGTGCCGCTCGGCGAGGTGCGGGTGGGAGATGTTGTCGTGGTACGCCCTGGCGAGAAGATCGCGGTCGACGGCGAGATCGTCGAAGGATCGTCCTTTATCGACGAGTCCATGATGACCGGCGAACCGCTGCCAGTCGCCAAGGGCGTCGGCGCGGAAGTCGTGGGCGGCACCATCAACAAGACCGGCAGCTTTTCCTTCCGCGCCAGCAAGGTCGGCTCGGCGACGCTGCTCGCCCAGATCATTCGCATGGTCGAGGCTGCCCAGGGCGCAAAGCTGCCAATCCAGGCGCTCGTGGACAAGGTGACGGCGTGGTTCGTGCCGGCCGTCATCGCGGCTGGCTTGCTTACCTTCGCGGTCTGGCTTTTCTTCGGACCGGAGCCTGCGCTGTCGTTCGCGCTGGTCAATGCGGTTGCGGTGCTGATCATTGCCTGCCCCTGCGCCATGGGTCTCGCCACGCCTACCTCAATCATGGTGGGCACCGGCCGCGCTGCCGAACTGGGCGTGCTGTTCCGCAAGGGCGACGCGCTGCAGACGTTGCGTGACGCCAAGGTTATCGCGCTCGACAAGACTGGTACGCTCACCGAGGGTCGTCCCGAATTGACCGATTTCGTCGTGTCGGATGGATTTGTCGAAGCCGATGTACTGCGTCTTGTGGGCTCGGTCGAGGCTCGCTCCGAACATCCGGTTGCAGAGGCGATCGTGCGAGCGGCAGAACGTCGGGGCCTTGTGCTGGCCGACGTTACGGACTTCGAGGCTTTCCCCGGCTTTGGGGTCACCGCAATCGTCGAAGGCCGCAAGCTCGAAATCGGCGCGGATCGATTTATGGCCAGACTCGGCTTGGACATCTCGGCTTTTGCCCAGGCATCGGCGCGCCTCGCCGACGAGGGCAAGACCCCGCTTTATGCCACCATCGATGGCAAGCTTGCCGCGATCATCGCAGTTGCCGATCCGATCAAGGAGTCGACGCCAAAGGCGATAGAGGCGCTGCATGCGCTTGGCCTCCGGATCGCCATGGTGACCGGCGACAACCGCCGCACGGCCGAGGCGATCGGGCGACGCATCGGCATCGACGAAATTGTCGCTGAGGTGCTACCCGACGGCAAGGTCGACGCCGTCAAGCGGCTTGGCCAGAACGGCGCCAGCGTTGCCTTCGTCGGCGATGGAATCAACGATGCGCCGGCGCTGGCTGCGGCGGATGTCGGTGTGGCGATCGGCACGGGCACGGACATCGCCATCGAAAGCGCTGACGTCGTCCTGATGTCAGCCGATCTTCGCGGCGTGGCCAATGCGATTGCGCTCTCCAAGGCAACGATCCGCAACATCGGCCAGAATCTGTTCTGGGCCTTTGCCTATAACGTTGCGCTCATACCGGTTGCCGCAGGGGTGCTCTACCCATTCTATGGGACGCTCCTTTCGCCGATGCTCGCCGCCGGCGCCATGGCCCTTTCGAGCGTCTTTGTGCTGACCAACGCGCTGCGCCTTACGCGCTTTCGCACTCCGGTTGACGACGCTTCACAAGCCAAGCAAGTGTCCGAGGAGGCTTTGATGGTATGATTGAACTCGTGCAGACCTATTTGTTTCAAATTCGCGTTCTAGGATCATAGGCAACTCTTAAACCGACAGGAATTCGCTCATGAACATCAGTGAAGCCGCAGCGGCCTCGGGCGTGTCGGCCAAGATGATTCGCTACTATGAATCGATTGACCTGATCTCGAACGTTGCCCGGACTGACGCCGGTTATCGGCTCTATTCGGAAAGTGACGTTCATGCACTTCGCTTCATTCGGCGTGCCCGGGATCTTGGTTTTTCGGTGAACCAGATGGCCAATCTGCTCGCACTTTGGGGTGACCGGTCACGCGCCAGCGCCGATGTCAAGCGTATCGCCATGGAACATGTCGCGGAACTCGAGCGGAAGATGCGCGAACTTCGCGACATGTCAAAGACACTGCGTCATTTGGCGGAACACTGCCAGGGAGATGATCGGCCGCATTGCCCGATCATCGAGGAGCTTTCGAATGGTCACGACCTTGGACCACCCAAGCCGTCGAAGCGTCGGCGACTCGGTGTCGGCGATAGCGCGCGGCATCGCCAGGCCTTCTGAACATTCCGCGGCCCCGCGCCAATCTTTGATCTAGGAGACGACACATGCATCGACGCGAATTTCTGGCGGCAGGACTGGCGACTCTGGTGAGTTCCAAGGCGCTGGCGCAGATGAAAATGGACGGCATGTCGAACATGGATTCCATGCCTGGCATGGATATGGGCGATCACGCCGGCCACGACATGGGTGCAATGTCGAAGGGCGCCGTTACACTGCCCGAGGGCGAGGCGCTGCGCGAACTATCGCTGCTCGCCAACGAGGCCGGGCAGACCGGGCTGTTCAAGGCGAGGCTGACGGCGGCGCCCGCTACCATGCGTTTCGCCGAGGGCAAGGACACGCCGATCCTTGCCTATAACGGGACGAGCCCTGGGCCCCTGATCCAGGCCTTCGAGGGCGACCGCGTCGAGATTACCTTCACCAACCGGATCGAAGGTGAAGCAAGCACCATCCACTGGCACGGCATGCCAGTGCCGGCCGACCAGGACGGCAATCCGATGGATCCCGTGGCGGCTGGCGCCGACCGCGTCTACGCCTTCGAGCTGCCGGAAGGCTCTGCCGGCTCCTACTGGTATCACCCGCATCCGCACGGTAAGACGGCCGAACAGGTCTATCGCGGCCTTGCCGGAGCCTTCGTCGTCAAGGCAAAGGCCGATCCGGTTCCGGCCGAGTATGGTGACACGGTGCTGGTGTTCACCGACCTCAGGCTCGCCGCCGACGGCTCGCTGCCCGACAACAATATGACCGACCTGATGAACGGCCGCGTCGGTGACCATGTGCTGGTCAACGGCCAGAAGAACCCGAGGCTTTCGGTGGGGATGGGTGCGAAGCGGCGTTTCCGGCTCTACAACGCCACCAATGCGCGTTTCCTGCGGCTCACATTCGATGGCGCGGCGATGACCATCATCGGGACGGATGGCGGGCTGCTGGCGGCGCCTGTGGCGGCGAACGAAATCCTGCTCAGCCCGGCGGAGCGCCTTGAACTGATTGTGTCTTTCGAGAAATCTGGTCCCATCACGCTGTACACGCTCGACTATGATCGAGGCTGGATGGGCGCCGGCCGCCCTGCCGATGCCGGCCTGACGCTGCTGACGGTCGATGTTTCGGACAATCCCGCGGAGCCTGTTCCGCCGCTACCGGAACGGCTGCGGCCGATCGCTCCGTTCGGCGCCCCGTCCGTTAGCCGGCGCCTGGTGTTCACTGAAACCATGACCATGACCGCCACCGACATGCAGATGGGCTTCCTGATCAATGGCAAGGCCTTCGACATGAACCGTGTCGATATCGTTGCCAAAGCTGGCCAGACCGAGCTTTGGGAAGTCGTCAACCAGGCCGACATGGATCATCCGTTCCATGTCCACGGGACGCAATTCCAGGTCGTCGAGTACGAGCGCAACGGCAAGGTCTCCAAGCCGGCCTATCTCGCCTGGAAAGACACCATCAATGTGGCGCGCGGCGAGACGGTGCGGCTCTTGCTGCGCCAAGAGCGACCGGGTCAGCGCATGTATCACTGCCACATCCTCGAGCATGAACAGCTCGGCATGATGGGTATTGTCGACGTGCAGGCGTAATCGGCCTCAGCGTGGCTTGGTTGACAGTCTACGGATCCCTGTTCGCCAGCGCGTTCCTCGCCGCGACCGTACTGCCGGTCTCGTCCGAAGTGGTGCTCCTCGGCCTGTTGGCCGCGGGCCGTGGGGATCCGGTGCTCCTCTTTACAGTCGCGACGATCGGCAACACGCTCGGTTCGGTGGTGAACTGGATTCTAGGGCGTGGGATCGACAGGCTCCAGTCCAGGCGCTGGTTCCCGGTTACAGCCGGGCATTATGAGCAGGCGGGCCAGATGTTTCGCCGCTATGGTGCGTGGACGCTCCTGTTCGCCTGGCTGCCGGTCGTTGGGGATGCTTTCACCGTCGTCGCAGGCGCGGCGCGAGTCAGACTCGCCTTGTTCGTGGTGCTCGTCGCGTTGGGAAAGGCGGCGAGATATGCGGCAGTCGTTGCGGGAGGTCTATGGGCGATGAGTTAGGCGGCTCTCTATTGCTCGGAAGCGCTGCGCGCGCCCGCTCGCCCAAAGGACATACCACGCATGACGCCGTCGCGAAACCATGCGAGATGCACCAGCGCGGCTGCGACGTGAATGCCGATAAGTCCGAGCAGTATCCAGACAAGCTTTGCGTGGATGAAAGCGAAAGCCCGTGCGGATAGCGGACCTACGGACGGCGCCAGCGGCACAGGCAAATCTCCGAAAAGTCGTGCCGGAGGCATGAAAGGCATCGGTCGATATCCCAGCCATCCCGTTATCAAGACGGCAAGAATCAAAGCGTAAATGGACATGTGAAAGACCGTTCTCGCGCGGTGCCAGGATCGTGAATAGGGCTGGGCAGGGGCTTTGGTGAAGGCGCGCCAGCCAAGCCTCAGGACAATGACGGCAAGGATCGTCACGCCTACAGACATGTGGACGGGAAGCCAATTCATCGTGGACATCCCCGGTCCCTTCATGGGTCCGAAGGCGACTATAACCTGAAATGCGAGAACGAGCACGGTCAGCCAATGCAGCAGGCGAACACCCAATGCCCAACGCGGGTGAGGATCATTCTTGTTCATTTATAGAAAGTTCCGGTTGTTGGCGTACATGAGGTCTTTATGTTCTTCATTTCAAAAGTGATCGAGCTCTTTCTGATCCCCTCCAACCTGATCGCCCTCTTGGGGCTCTTTGGGCTTTTGGCGATCCTCGTCAAAAGGCTGCCTCGCTTGGGACGGATATCTATCATAGCGGCTGTTTTGCTGCTGATCATTTGCGGTTGGAGTCCTGTTGGGCCGGCTGCGCTGATGGTTCTGGAGAACCGCTTCCCTCAACCAGTCATCAACAGGCCTGTTACCGGCGTCATTCTGCTTGGCGGAGCCGTCGACCCGCATATCAGCAGTGCCCGCGGTAATTTGACGATGAATGAGGCGGGGGAACGGCTTACCGCGACAGTCGATCTCAGCAGGCGATATCCCGGCGCAAGAATATTCCTCTCTGGAGGGTTGGGCCAGGAACACGGGGACAGCAAGCTGACGGAATCCCGGGTCGCTCGCGATATTCTGGTGTCGCTCGGTGTGTCGCCGTCGCGAATCGCGATGGAGGAGCGATCGCGAACGACGTGCGAAAACGCTACGGAAAGTTTCGCGTCAGTTCGACCGCAGCCCGGCGAATTCTGGCTTCTTGTCACATCCGCCAGTCACATGCCCAGAGCGGTCGCATGCTTTCGGGCCGCAGGCTTTGAGGTGACCCCTTACCCGGTCGACTTTCGAACGCGAGGCGAAGCAGAGCTCAAACGCCCGACCATCTCGATTGCTGCCGGTCTCGCTGAGACAGATCTCGCCACTCATGAATGGCTCGGACTGCTGACATATCGGATCGCCGGGCTGACCACGGAGTTGTTCCCTTCGGCACGCTAGCCTGCTGATCTGCGCTTGCGAATTCGCAATAGCGCGCCTCAGGTCGCTCAAACAACGTATCGATCCCATGCACCGTAGTGCTCCTTGCTTCTCTGTCCTCTCGGCAGGCTGAGACCGATCACAAGCAGCCCGGCAATGATGTTGTTCAAGGTTTCATCCATCCTTGCGCTGGCAAAAAACCATGGTGCAACGAGCAACCAAAGACCGAATAGCAGGCTCAGGAACCGCAGCGGCCGCGCCACCTCGGCCGTGGCACATACCGCAATCGTGATGATCATGGCCCCCGCTAAGTGATCGCTACTGGCGATGGCGCCCTCGGTGCCGAAGGTCAGCCGCGAAAACATCAGCCAGACGCCAACAAGGCAACTCGCAGCCAACGTCCAGGGAATCGTCACGCCTCGTACCGCCGCGGCGGACTGGGTGAAAAGAGCTGCCGAGAAGCCCGGATCATTCTTGTCCTCCTCTCCATTCGGCTCGGGTCCGCCCCTAAAGAAGGTGGGCCAGAACGAGCGGTCTGCGCGGACGCTGCGGAGCATGTATTGGCCCATCGCGACCACTTCATCGAGCGTCAGCGGGATCATGACCAACATGGCTGCCGCCGCGATCAGGCACAATGTGCAATAGGTGCCGATCACGATCGGCTGGATGATGATAAAGAAAATCGAGACGCCGCCGAGCGGCACCACCAGGATGAAGAAGAATGTCACCATCCACGGCATCGTTCGCCAGCGCGTCGAGGTGCCCATGGCGCCCATCAGGGCTTCGATCATGTAGGCGGCGGCGCCAAGCCCGGCGTCGGGGATCGGCCAGGCCCGGGAGACGTCGGATGTGATGATGAATTCAGTGCCATTCCTGCCATCACCGCCGGAGAAGAATGGTTCCCAGACAGCGCCCACCTGCCCGAGTTGGTAGCCGGTGAGGTAGCGGGCGATCAGGAAACCGAACAGGCCGAGCGCGATGATCGGCAGGCGCTGCAGCCAGGATGACGGCGAATAGGTCCAGCCGGGAGGGAGCGTGCTTTCGTCCATCATGCCTTCGTGGCTCATGCCCGGCATCATCGGGACGAGCACCGAGAAGGCGATGGCCAGCGCGCCGACGATCGTATCGTTCATTGTGGCAGCCGCGCTGGGCGTCCAGAAGAACAGGGACGCAAATAGCAACCAGAGGCCGACGACCGTGGTGCCCCATTGCGCCCAGGAGAAGCGGGGCGACAGTGCGAGCGAACCGAAAAGCATCAGCAGAAGACCGGCGGCAATGTCGCTCCACCCCGTGAGCGCGTTGCGCAGCACAGGCTCCCAAAGTCCGCGCTGCTGAGTGACATCGCGAACTGTTCCGGCTGCCGCTGGATCGAACAGCGCGAACTGGATCGGGCTAGTGAGCAACCAGATGCCGAGGGTGATGACCAGAAAATGAGCCCAGAGCATCTGCTGGCCCATCCCGGCCATCTCGGCCATGTGTCCGGGTTTCATCTTCACATGGTTTGCGTGAAACGCTTCGGCACGCTTGCGCGCCTTCGTTCCCCTCCCGGCCACCTCGGCCGCGTTGAGCTTGTTGGCCCGATACCATTCGGTCGGTTCCGCCTTGAGCGCCTTGATCATCAACGGCAGCGTTTCACGCAGGGAGTGCTGAGGCTCCCAGCCGAGGAGCTTGCGGGCGCGATTGATGTCGACGGCGTAATGGTCGCTAGCGATCTCGACCATCCATGGACGAATGAAGGTGTCTTCGCCGAGAACGTCCTGCACCCACGCCCCCGCCTCGGCGAGGGATTTCGACACCTCCCGAGTCTCCCAAGCCTCGCCACGAATCAGACGGCCGATTTCGGCTTGAATCTTGCCGTAGCCGATGGCCTCGGGCTCGCCGATCAGTAGCGCCACCTCCGAGGGAAGCTTCTTGCGCCGCTGGATCAGGCGAGCAACCGCGTCGGCGAAGTCGTCCAGATGAAGAAACGATTGCCCGGTGCGCAGGTCGCCTGGATAGACATGTCCCATCGGATCTTCCTCGTAGATCCGAGCGATCTGATTGGCGAGAAAGGCATTGTGGCAGAGGTCGTCGTAGACGCCGGCCGGCCGCAGATAGACAACCGGAATCGGCCCGTGCTGCTTGTGTATTAGGCGCTCGGCCTCGATCTTGGAAGCACGATAGGGAAGGCGCGATTCCAGCGGCGAATCCTCGTTGATCACGTCACCTGGCCGGCCTGCCTTGTGCGCCAGCATCGAGCTTACAAAGACGAACTGCTCGACTGCGAATGGCTGGAGCGCGCACAGGAGCTTTTCGGTGCCGCGAACCGTGATCTCCTCATAGAGCGGGTTCGGTTCGCCGGTGAGATCGAAGTAGGCCGCAAGATGAATCACCGAGGCGATGCGGGTGCCGTGAGCCGTCCGCAGACGTTGCAGGCCGGCCGCAATCGAGTCTCCCGATGTCAGGTCGATGCAAATGCACTCGGCAGCCGGAGGCGGTTGACGCGTCGCCGCCCTGTCGAACCCGACAAGGGCAAATTTGTCGGCGAATTTGTTGATCAGAGCCGAGCCGATATAGCCCGTGCTGCCTGTCACGACAACGATCTCTTTGCGTTTCGCCATTCGCGCTCGCGTCCTCCCGCTATCTGATCACGAACCCCGCTACATTGCGCTCAGCACTTCATCGATTGCCGCCTTCAGCACGCGATAAGGCTGCATCCCGACCATCATTTGCTTGCCGATCAGGAAAGACGGCGTGCCGCCGACTCCCATGCCGTTACCTTCGGCCGCGTCGGCTTGTATTACCCTGTCGTAGTCGGCGGCCCGGCTGGTCATCAGCTCCTCGACCTTCGCCACGTCGATGCCGGGGATCGTCTTGGTCAAGGCGATGATGTCGTCCTTCTTTCCCCAACCGGCGTTTTCGTCGTCCTGCTTGTCGAACATCGCCTTGTGCCAAGCGCGGAACTTGTCGGGCGCTGTTTCCCAGACCGCGCGGGCCGCGAAAGCGGCGGTCTGGGAGTCGGGTCCGAGGAACTGAAAGTCCTTGAACACGATCCGAATCTTGCCAGTATCGACGTAATCCTTGATCAGATCGGGAAGAATGGTTTCCTCTGTTTCTCGGCAGAACGGACACTGGTAGTCGAACCAGTAAGCGATCACGACTGGCGCGTCCGCATCGCCGATGAAAGGCTCTCCCTTCAGATTGACCTTTGCGATATCCGCGGGCGGACCTGGCGGCTGGGCAGGCTCCGCCGGAGACGCGACAGTGTCCGACGGTGGCGCGGGAGCGATGGATTCCTGACCCGCGGCTTGCGGTGGCAGCCGGCTGCTCCAGATGATGGACCCTGAAATCATCAGGCCAGCTATTATGATCGCGAGCGGACTAAGCAAATCGCGCGCTGACAGCTTCGCTGTCGATGCGCTACCCTCCTTGTCCGTGCCTTGATCGGTCATGCCAGCGCTCCTTTGCCTATTGCCAGGTCGCTGCGGCCTTGGGCAGCGTTCCAGCTGACTATTGGTAGACGACAGGTCGGACAGTGTCGGTTCATATGAAATTCTCCTCAAGTTACAGTTGACCATCAGCGATCCGCAAAAGGCGCATCTTGGGACCGGCGGACGATGCGCGTGACTCGGACAATCTGATGCCGGGAATCAGCCGCGCTTCGGCTGAGACGGCATCAGGCGCTGGATTTGGGAGGGAATGGGTCGGGCAGGGAACTTCGCCCGCGCAGGAACGGGGCTCGCAGCGTCAATTGCTGCCGCAAGTCGAGAACCGTCGTCACGGCAACGTCCTGCGGCAGCACCGCAAGCACGGGCGCGGTGCAGGTCGGCGGGCAATGCATCGGATTGCCGTTGTCGCCGGCTTCCTTCAGGCAGGCCTTGCGGTCGGCTGTCATGTCGACATTGGCGGGTGTCGCTATGCCGTCGTCGGCTGTCATTTTCATCGTTGCCGGCATCACACTGGCCTGAGCGACGGACAGGGTGAACCCGACGGTCAGGATGACCGCGAGCAGCATGACGAGAAGATGTTTGGGCGACAGCGTTGCCATTATCGACCTAGGCTGACGGCAAAGCGCGGCTTTTGCAAGTCCAAGCCCATGATCGCCCGATCCTGCGGCATCAAGGTGTCGGAGCCTGTCAAAACTTAGCCAACACATCTTTGTGACCTGTCCAATAGACCTTACTCCTCTAGCCGCTGAAGGATGTACAGTTATCGAGCCGTCGCGCGTGTTCCTTTGATTTCAAAGGCCACGGCGACATGGAGCGGCCGACGGCACTCGGCCGCTCCTACTTTTCGCGCTGTGGTCCGCCGGCACTTTGATGACGCGGCATTTGCAAACCTTGCCATGCCGGCAGCCTTCGACCATAAGCTTGAGTTCGGTTTTCAGGGCCGTCGGGCTGCGTAGCCGTTGGACCACCTCGGTCAGGCGGGCTTGGGCGATAGCGTCGGCGGTGGGGCAAGGTCGTCCCCAAGGGTCAGCAGCGTCCTGATGGTGTCGATCTCCAATCCGAGCTCTCTGCCACGGCAGATGAACGCTGGGCGGCGCGCAAAACCTTCTTACCGGAGAGCTGGAGCGGTCATGGCTGCACCCGCCAGAATCCCGTTCACCATCGAGATGCTGATGACGGGTGGCAGCGGTCGGCGCCGTCATCATAGGCGCCTGTTGTCTTCCTGTTTCTCGTCAGCGCACTGCTGGAGGGCGTTGCAGCAGGCAAGGCGCAGTCGAGCATCCAGGCGCTCACCAAGCTCATCCCTAAGACCGCGCTGCTCGAAGAAAATGGCTCGACCCGCGAAGTGCCGGCTGAAAGCCTAGCGAGCCGAGACCGGAGACGACATCAACGACGCTCCGGCGCTTGCCGCGGCCGACACCGGCGTTACCATCAGCTGCACCGATGTTGCCCTGGAACCGCTGACGCGGCGGTGCTGCACCGCCGCGTCGGGG
Source organism: Hyphomicrobiales bacterium (assembly GCA_003963455.1). Classification (GTDB taxonomy): domain Bacteria; phylum Pseudomonadota; class Alphaproteobacteria; order Rhizobiales; family Rhizobiaceae; genus Mesorhizobium. The sequence continues at coordinate 14,468 of RXJA01000076.1, read as the reverse complement.
ACGTTGCGGCGATGATCAGCTATCGCAAACCACCATGCGCTTTCATTGAAGGCGGTGTTTCTGGTAACGACCATTGTCGGCATAATCGGCTTGCGGCCCGCATCCTGGCCGATACCGGCGCGACAGTCCTGGTGACCGCCAACGCAATGCGGCTTTTTGTGCTGGAGAGGGCCAAATATCGCGACTGCGCTCTAGTTCGATAAACGGCTTGGGGTTAATCTCATTCCGTTAAGCCTCCGCGATTCGCCTAGCTTTTGGCCTTAACCACGTCTTAATGTTGTGATGCAAATTGGAGCCATGCGGACGCTCTGTCTAGATTTGCCAGTTCGGCGCCTCTTAGGCGTGGCAGTCGCCTTGGCGATGCTGCTGTTGGCACTTGCTGCGCATCCCCCCGCTCTTGAGGCCGCCGAGCTTCCAGTCGCGCAAATCACTCATACCCATAGTCAACAGACCGGCGATCACGGCGGTTTGTCGCATCGGTTTCTGCATCACGATCATCACGTTGAAATGGGTGTGCAACTGGCGAACAACATAGCCGGATCTAGCAATCGCCCGACCAATCGCGCCCAGCAAGACGGCCCCCATTTCATTCAGCTAGCGTTCGAACGCCCTCCACGAGCAGCTTGGTGCTGATGCACTGAGTGTGTCTTTTGCAGGTGCCGCTCGCGCCTGTTCCTCTCCGCTCAGTGCCCACCCGTCGCCCACAATCTGGGCGGCATTTCAGGCTATAGCGGAAATTGCACAATGTTCATCGCTGCGGCGCGCGCGCGCAAATTGATTCGATATAACTTCCAACTTATCGGCTACGAACCGGACGAGGCCGCATGGCTCTCGATACGAATGGGGGTAAAACGGGACCTGCAGGCTCGCAGACTACGTCCCAACGCACCAATACCCTCGCGCCGGAACCCGCTCAGATATCTGGGCGCGATGCTCCGCGAAACTGGATCGATCTTTCGAGCCATTGGTTCCTTTCTGCATGACGGCGCATGGACTTCCAGCGGCGGCTCATTCCGCCTGGCCGAAGAACTCGGCTTCGATCTGGTCCAGGAAGCAACCGACCGCTTGAAGGCGGATGGAGACTTTCGATATCTCGAGGTCGGTGGTGGCTGGGCAGGACTGAAAACGTCCGCGTCACCCAACGCTCGTGATATTGCGGGTCTGGCGAGGCATTTCCGAAACGATCTTGGGGAAAGGGTCTTTCTCCACTTCACGAACCTGACCTGCTGGCACACCGAGCTGCCGAAAGGAATTACCGAACATCCCTATGTCACGGCGGCCGGGCTGTCCGTGGTTGATGCGCAGGGCGTGGCGCCCGGATCAATCAGCATCCTCTACTCGCAAGCGGCTGCCTATTTCGAAACGGATGTCGCCTCGTTTATCTCCGCCGCCTCAGCCCTGTTGCGGCCGGGCGGGCTGCTTATATTCAACATTCCGCCGACACAAGTTGTGTCGGTCATGAACTGTGCGCGCAGGCGTAGTCTAAAGCTAGGCAAGTGGCGTGATCTCGGGGGAATGAACGGCATCGTCATTGCATTCGAGAAGAGGGCATCGCTGCCGAAGCCTGGTTTCGTTGAGTGGCCAAGCCCGGGATCAATGCGCACAAATCGCGGCCAGCTAGAAGAGCGTCATCCCCATGTCAGCAACTAACCCTGGCAAGTTCACCGGTGCGCGGAAACTCACATTCTTTCCAGCAGCTTCGACGCTCGAAGCCGCCGGGCGGCGTGTCCGGCTAAAGCATAAGCTACCCGAGGCAGTCGTCTTTCTGGAGGGAAATCGATGAACAGACGCAAATTTTTGTTCGGCGCCGGCATCATGACGTTGGCGCCGGCCAACGCAATGGCAAACAATCATGCCTCAGGCCTGGCCGGACGCATCGCAGAGCTCGAGCGCGAAATGATCACTCAGCACACTGGGGGAAAATCCGTGTCCTCGGCTTGGATCGTTCAAAGACTTGGTACGGACCTCACGGAGCGTGACAGGCGAATCGCAGCCTTTACGCTTGTCCGGAACATTCCTTACAGACTTACCGCCTGGACCGGTGACCCGGATAGCCTTTTCATCAACGAAAGGGGCGACTGCCGCCATAAGTCGGCGGCCTTGCTGCGCCTTATGCGAGCATGGAGGTTCGATGCAGAGCCAGTGCGCGTCCTTTTTGACTGGGCAGATCTGCCGATACCGAAGGCCGTGCTTCAGCCCTTGGCGGAAACCCGGGGCTTTCATGACACCGTCGAGGTAAGGATCAACGGTCGAATGGTCCTGGTAGATCCGACATGGGATTCTGTGCTGGCGAAAGTTGGTTTTCCGTATTTAGCCAGCTGGGACGGCGTTGAGCCGACACCGGCGGTAACGCCACGTGCCAACGTGGTCATTCGGCAGAGAGACTTCAAACCAGGCACTGACTTGTACGCCCACTTTGGGATCAAGTGGCCGCAACGCGACCGCACGCTTGCGTTCAATCGCGCATTCAACGCCTGGACTGATGGGTTGCGCGCAAGCCCGAGCGCTAACAACGGCTAGTCCGATGGATGGTTCGACGCGAGAAGTATCCGGCCCCGTATCGAACGCACGGGCAAGGATTCGAATTGTCATGGCGCTGTTCACTCTCATCTTCTCAGCCATAGGTGTTCGCTTGATAATGCTCGGTAACGAAGGTCGGCCCGAAAAATCATTGCCGGCGGTACCGCCGTCATTTGCCCGTCCGGATGTGGTCGATCGCAACGGTGTTCCTCTTGCGCTGGATGTGCCCAGCGTATCGATCTACGCCGAACCTCGAAGGGTTCTCGATGCGGGCGAGGCAATCGAGGGACTGTCGACGGTCTTTCCCGATCTGGATGTGCCGGATCTTGCCAAACGTTTGAGAGGCGGCAGCGGATTTACCTGGATCAAACGCGCGGCAACGATTGCGGAAAAGGATCGAGTTTGGGCGCTTGGCATTCCCGGCGTTGGCTTCCGCTTGGAGACGCGCCGACTTTACCCCAACGGTTCCGAGGCCGCGCATATCTTGGGAGCCGTCAACGTGGACAACGTCGGCATTGCCGGCATCGAACGCTGGATCGACGAGCAGGGCCTGATCGACCTCCGGTCCGAGGGAATGATCATCAACAAAAGCAAGCTTGCACCCATCGTCCTCAGCGTAGACCTGCGGATTCAATTTGCACTGAGTGATGAGCTCAGGAGGGCTGTAAATCGCTTCGGCGCGATCGCGGGCGCCGGCCTGGTCCTGGACGTCACCGACGGCGAAGTGCTCGCGCTCGCTTCGTTGCCCGACTTTGACCCTAACGTTCCCACCGACGCGCTCAAGCCGGATCGCATCAATCGCGTCAGCGTCGGAACCTATGAGATGGGGTCGACGTTCAAAGCAATGACCACCGCCATGGCGCTGGATTCAGGTCTATTCAATATCCACTCCGTCCTCGACGCCAGTCAGCCTTTGCGCTTCGGCCGGTTCTCGATCAACGACTATCGCGGGCAGAAGAGGCCATTGAACGTTCCCGAAGCCTTCGTCAATTCATCAAACATTGCGATGGCCCGAATGGCCATGGGGGTTGGAGTCGAGAGGCATAAGGCATTTCTCAAACGCCTTGGTCAGTTCGATCGATTGTCGACCGAACTTCCCGAAAATGCGCGACCTCTCGTGCCAGGAAATTGGGGGGAACTCACCACGGCCACGGTTGCCTTTGGCCACGGCATAGCGGTCACTCCGCTGCAGGCGAGCATGGCGGTCGCCGCGCTCGTCAACGGTGGCAGTCTCATCCGGCCAACCTTCATCAAGGCAACACCACTTGAGCCGCGAATCCTGGCGACGAATGTGGTCACACCGCAAACCGGTGAAGCGCTGCGGTTTCTGATGCGTTTGAATGCCGAAGTCGGCTCCGCAAAAAAGGCAGACGTCCCAGGATACTTTATCGGCGGCAAGACCGGCACTTCCGAGAAAGTTGTAAATGGACGCTACTCCGGCGAACGCGTTCTGACGGCATTCATGGGCATCGTGCCTGCCGACAAGCCGCGTTATCTTTTCCTCACGGTACTCGACGAGCCTAAGGCTCTGCCAGAAACCAGCGGATTCAGGACATCCGGTTGGAATGCAGTCCCGGTAACAGGCGACATCATGAAAAGAGTTCTACCACTTTTGTCGATCACTCCCTCCAACCAAAGGCCGGCAAATCCATTTCCGGAAATGGTTCGGATCGCGGCTTGGGGTTCTGAGCGCTTTCAGCCCCTGTCTCCGCAGCCGGATCAGGTAGGGGGAAAAGCTGTCGCAGCCCCGACCAAAACGGCAGCTGAATGAGACCCGCCGAAAGGGAACAACGAATGACATATGCTTCATTGGCAAAGGGCGTGCTGGCAGCCGTCGGATCGTTCGTGCTGCTCGGAACCGTGGCTGCTTTGTGGGCAAATCCTTTTTTTATTCGAATGACGCCGACAAGCGGCTTTGAGATCGGGTTACTCGCGCTTCAGGCGATCCTGATTGGGGTCTATGTAGCGATCCCCGTTCCGGCGTGTGCGTTGAAGATCGCGAGTCTTGGCGGCGTAGCCAACTACATCGGCATTGCCTGTCCGATCTGCAACAAGGTTCTGCTGTTTGTGTTCGGCGCGAATGCTCTGTTGACCTATCTGGAACCGGTTCGACTGTACCTGGCGGCAGGTGGGGCGCTTGTGACTTTGGCCGCAGTGCTCATGCGGTGGCACAACTATCGCATTGTCAGGGCCGACCCGAGCCTTCCGCTCACGGGTCATCCTTAATTTCCTGCCCAGAGCCTTTTGCCAAATAGCTTGCCGAACAGGTTCCGACCGTGTCGATGACGAGAGCGAGTGTGCAATTCACACCCGCTCTTCGCGTTGATCTAGCGTAAGCGGTGTTCTCAGGCCACGGCCTTAAGCTCGGGAGCGGCGATGTAGGCCCAGGGCAGCAGCTCTTCGAGCTGGCTGTTGGGATGGCTGTTGACGATCCTGGTGAGCACGTCGGTGAGATAGCCGAGCGGCTCGACGCTGTTGAGCTTGCACGTCTCGATCAGCGAAGCGACGACGGCCCAGTGCTCGGCGCCGCCGTCAGAGCCCGCGAAGAGGGCGTTCTTCCGGTTGAGTGCGATCGGGCGGATCGACCGCTCGACGGTATTGGAGTCGAGCTCGATGCGGCCGTCGTCGAGGAAGCGCGAGAGTCCCTCCCAGCGTGACAGCGTATAACGGATCGCCTCGGCGAGCTTCGTCTTCTGGCTGATCAGGCCGAGCTTCTCGCGCAGCCACGGCTCGAGCTCGGCCAGGATCGGCCGGCTCCTTTCCTGGCGCACGGCAAGACGTGCGTCTGCCGGCTGGCCGCGGATGTCGTCCTCGACATGATAAAGCTCTGCGATGCGACGGAGCGCCTCGCTTGCGATCGGCGCTGGACCGGCTGCGGCGAGCTCGTAGAAGCGCCGGCGCACGTGTGCCCAGCAGAAGGCGAGCGTTGCGCCGCTCTTGTCGGCGAGCACCCGATAGCCACCATATCCGTCGACCTGCAGGATTCCGGCAAAGCCCGCCAGGTGAGCAATCGGTCGCTCCGCCTTTCGGTCCGGCGCATAGACATAGGCGACGCCCGGTGGGTTGCTCCCGTCCCATGGTCGGTCATCACGAGCGTAGGCCCAGAGCTGCCCGGTCTTGGTCTTGCCGCGGCCGGGATCCAGCACCGGCGCCGTGGTCTCGTCGGCAAAGAGCTTGGGCGAGACTTTCAGCTTCTCCAGCAGCCGCTCGTGGACCGGACGCAGATGCCAGGCGGCGCGGCCAACCCAGTCGGCGAGCGTGGAACGGTCGAGGTTGATACCTTGCCGGGCGTAGATCTGCGCCTGACGATAGAGCGGCAGGTGATCGGCATACTTGGAGACCAGAACCTGGGCGACCGTCGCTTCGGTTGGCAGACCGCCTTCGATCAGCCGGGCGGGCGCCGGAGCCTGCACGACAACGTCCTCGCAGGCACGACAGGCATATTTGGGCCGTCGCACGACGATCACGCGCAGTTGCGCCGGCACGATGTCGAGCCGTTCGCTGACGTCTTCGCCAATCCGGTGCAGTCCGTTGCGGCAGCCCGGACAGGCCCGGTCGTCGATGTCGACGACCACCTCCACACGCGGCAGGTTTGCAGGCAAGGAGCCGCGGTTTGCCTTGCGCTTCGCAGCCTTTGCATCACGCACCGCAGGTGCGGTCTGCTCATTCGCTTCCTCGCCGGCAGCCTCGATCTGCTCAGCTTCTTCCAGTCCCAGTAAAAGCTGGTCTTCCGGCAGCGTCTCGGCGCGACGGCCAAAGCGGTGGCGCTGCAATTCCTTGATGATCTGGGTCAGGCGAGCATTCTCGACGTCACGCGCCAGCACCATCGCCTTCAGCACATCCGGATCGTCGGGAAGCTGGTCCGCCGTCATCGCCATGACCGGATGAGACCATATTCGCCGGTGCCAAGCGACAGTGGAATCAAGGCTGATTCACTTGGTCGCGGATCAGCCTGCCTGCGCCGGAACGCGCGTCCTACCTGCTTCATGGACCCGCCGCCAATCAAGCCCCTCAAGCAGCGCCGACAACTGCGCGGCCGTCAGCCGCATCACCCCATCCTGCACTTTTGGCCAGCGGAACTCGCCATCCTCCAGCCGCTTCGCATAAAGGCAGACGCCGGTGCCGTCCCAGAAGATCAGCTTGATCCGATCCGTTCGTTTTGCACGGAAGACATAGACTGCACCACTGAACGGATCGGAGCCCATCGTCTCGCGCACCAACGCGGCCAGCCCCTCCGCACCCTTGCGGAAGTCCACCGGCTTTGTCGCCACCATGACCTTGACGGCGCCTGTCGGCCCGATCACGACATTGCCTTCAGCGCACGGATCACCGCCGCAACCGTCTTGGCGTCGGCACCGCGGCCGACCCGCATGGCGATGCCGTCGATCTCGAGCTCGATCACCCCAGCATCGCGGGCCGCCTCCCGCTTCCTTGCCCGTGCTGGACGCGTCGGCGCGGCTTCCGGAGGCGGCGCCGTCACCACCGCCGGCACGAAGGCCGGGGATTCCTGCTGCGCCGAAGCGGCCTGTTTGCGCGCTTCGCGCCGCCAGGCGAACACCTGCTGCGGCCTGAGACCATAACGCCGGGCGATTTCGGAAATGATTGCGTTCGGTTCCAGCGTCTCAGCGACGATCCGCGCTTTATCATCCATCGACCAGTGACGCCGGCCGCCAGCACCGTTGATCACCTCGAAACGCCGGGGCTGACGATCCGGGTCAAGCGTAAGGTCAAGTCCAGACACAAGCCTATCTCCGATCCCAATACAGGACCGGCAACCTCACAGATCGCGATCACTCCCGAAAGGTGGCCCGGAAACACCGCTTACGATCTAGCTTGCCATCTTCCGGCAACTTTCTGCACAGCGTCGGCAGGCTTCGACGCATTCCGGCATGTTGCCGAGCCTATCGCAATCGTCCGCACATTGGGCGCAGATTTCTGCACATTCGCCGCAGATATGTGCGTGATGTTCCGATCCAAGCAGCATGAAGTGCGCCGATGTGCGGCAGATTTCGGCGCAGCTCATCATCAAAGTGAAATGCTTCTTTTCGACATGGGTGCGGCCGGCTTCCAGGCAGTGACCCATCGCGGTCGAAAGGCAAATCGAGTAACATCGAAGGCATTCGTCGATGCAGGCTCTCATTTCTGGGCTAACTTGATGCACGGCGGTGTCCTTTTGATTGTGTATCATTCAGTCCGGCGGAAGAGGTGGTGCATGGCTACTTTGCGTGCGCCTCAAGCCACTTCGTAAAGTCCTTGATTTCCTGCTTTTGGGCGGTGATGACCTTTTGTGCCTTTTCCTTTGCATCGCTGTTGTTGCCGTACTTCAGCTCTACCTCAGCCATGTCGATAGCGCCCTGATGATGGGCGATCATCCCACATATGAAGGCGACGTCGGGGTCCTTCGCCTTGATCCCTTCCATCATTGCCGGATCCATTTTCGTCATCGCCGACATGTAAGCCTGATGGCTTTCATCCATGCCGGACATATCCATTTTCGGCATGTCGCCTGAAGACATTGCCATCTGATCGGCTTGCCGGCATTGTTCCGGCAGTGGAGATGCGGTCGCTGTGCTTTCCTGACCAAAGGCGACCGAGTTTGCTCCGGCTAGGACAATTGTCGCAGCAAGAATGAACGTGACGTTGCGCATGGGTCTTTCTCCTGGATGTGAATGTTTCAGTATGGCCGCCCGCAGAGCAAGGCTGCTTACGATGCAGAGTTGCCAACTCTGAAGATCACGTCTTTGCCTTTGGTGGTCTTTCCAAACGACCCCAAGCGTGGAAGGCAAGACTGTGCCCCAGGTCGGCCATTGATACTGATGTCTGCCGCGGCAATTGCGAAGTTGGATTGTCGGAAGGAATTCCGCTTGAGCAATGAAGGGAAGCACAACAGCTGCCGCCCCCAACGTCTGTACGGCATCCAGCTCCCGAAAAGATGCTGGCTTTTTCGGCATAGACAGTACTTGCGATCGGCAGACGTGCGGTGTCGTCGTGGCGAAGAGAGGCTACAACCGCCAGCATCACGGCAATGCTCACGAGCGCCATGAGGAGAATGTTTGCCTGCCGAAAGGTTATAAGGGTCCGCACGTTCCTGTTAGCCTTCTGTCGCGGCTAACTGGCGATGCTCGGTTTTGTTCCCTCGACAGTCCGTTCCGTGGTCCGAACTTCTTCTGCTTCCGAAGGGAGGATGCCGCGGACAGAAGCGTCAGCAGATATCCGGGCAGCCATCGACCTTAGCTGCCGCGACATTCACCGCGCTGCTCTTCTCCTGCTTGAGCAAATCGTCAATACGCTCGCGCTCCCGCTCGAAAGCTACGAGTTCATCGCCCTTGAGCATTTTACCGACCGGCAACCGGACGCGCATTGGGTCGACCTTGGCGCCGTTGACGGCGATTTCGAAGTGTAGGTGGTTGCCTGTCGATAGCCCGGTCGATCCAACATAGCCAATGACCTGGCCCTGCCTGATCCGGGCGCCAGGCTTTACCCCGTCTGCAATCCTGCTTTGATGATTATAGGTTGTCTGATACCCGTTGGCGTGCTGAATGACAGTCTGCTTGCCATACCCTCCGGCCCATCCGGCCTTCTCGACGACGCCGTTGCCGGCGGCGATGATTGGTGTGCCCGAAGGCGCAGCCCAATCCACCCCGGTATGCATCTTGTAATAGCCAAGAACAGGATGCACCCGCCCACCGAAGCCGGACGTAAAACGACCATTCGGAACCGGCTTGCGCAGCAGGAATTGTTTCCCGTTGCTGCCGTTCTCGTCGAAATAGTCGGTGCTGCCGTCCTGCATCTGAAAGCGGTAGAGGTTCCGGGTCTGTCCGCCAAATGTCGACGAGACATAGAGCAGTTCCGATTCGTCGGAGGCCTGATCATTCTCGTCCGGCTGCGAAAAGAGCACCTCCAGCTGATCCGAAGGGCTAAGCCGCGATTGGAAGTCGACATCGGCCGCCAGCAGCTTGACCAACTGCTTGGTCATCTTCTGAGACATGCCGTAGGAATAGGCGGCGCGGTAAATGCCGTCATAAATGTTTGGCAGGTTTCCGCGCACTACTATTGGCGGTGAGTCATCGAATGCCGTCAGCAATCCGGGGTTGGGCTCTGGCTCCTGCGCCGGGACATATTGATCATGATCGTCGAGCGCGATGGTCACGATGTGGGTGGTGCGGTCATAAACGCTGGTGCGAACGACCCGGGCAGCATCACCGCGCATCTCGAGGCCGACGCGTAGCACAGTTCCCGCCTTGAGTGCCGTCGCATTGAGCAATTTGGAGATCGCCTCGGCCATGCCGGTGGCGTCTTGGCCGGCGTAGCCCGAATCAGCAAAGGCCTCGGCGATGTCCATATCCTTGGTGAAAGGGATGATTTCTTCGGCAAACCCTGGCGTCTGGTCGGCCACCGCGCGCAGCGCCACAGAGACATTCTCCGGCGTGATCTTGACGTCATAGGAGCCGGTCATGGTTGCGCCGATGACATCGCCGAATCGCTGCGGGTCGACATAGTGCAGCGAGGCGACCTGGACGGCACCGTCGCCAAGGCCCGTGCTCGCCTCGCGTACTGCCTTTTCCACCTCGACGGTGGAAAGGTCGCTCTTTTCGTCGAAGGATGCCGTCCCGATAGGAAACTCAACGGTCTTGAGCGACATCTCGCTTTCGACCTTCGCACCATAGATCTGCCCGGCGATCGCAGTGGTGGCCGGCTGTTGGGTGGTATCGTCGCTGTCACTACCAAACACCTGCATCGCGTCGAAGGGAGGGTAGGGTCGGTCGGTCGTTCGACCGGCAAGCGCCATCTTGATCCGCACAAAGGGCATCATGTGTATGACGTCGCGGTCGCCAGCTTTGGTCACCATCGACACTTCCAAGTGGCGGCGATCCTTCGCCTTGGCGATCTGGCGCAGTGCTACCAACCTGGTCGTTTTGGCGCTTTCACCTGAATCGCCGCCGTTTTCGAGGTGAGCCAGCTCTGCGATCTCCGGAGGCGTCGCCAACTGCTGCCGCCCATCCAGCGCTGCAAACAAGGCTACGCCCATCAGCACGCTCGAGGTCACGCCGGTCAGGAAGGTGCCCGAAAGCCAGCGCGCCGAAATCTCGCGCCGGTCTGGCACACGGCTGAGGCCATCCGCGACCAGGGGAGGCTCGTTGCCGAGCGCAGCCAAGATGTCGATCCTGTCGTTCATTCAGAAAGGTTGCTTCTTCCCCGGAGCGGAACGGCTTACGCTTTTTTGTTGGGCCGTGACATTTGCCCGTCGCGGCGTATCGAGTCAACGAAGTCGATCTTTCCGCAATGGGGCAGCAGTAAGTTCCGAGTGCGGCGATCTAAGATTTCACACCGAAATTTTTCATGTGGCGTCGGTAGCTGTCGCCGCTCCACCAAGCGACGATGGTGGCACCCGACCGGCATTGCTCGTGTTGTGAGGCAAAAAAACGGCAATAGGACTGGCGGGAAATGTGGCGATTGATGTAACAAGGATGCGCCTTGGATCGAATTTGGAAGAGGCGGCCTTATTGGGGTTAAAGGAAGTCGCTCTTTGAATTTGCCCGAAGAGGTTGCCAACGCTTGGGCTCGACTGACGTGAATACGGACTACCTCATCAAGGCCCTGGTCGCAGACACGAAGCAGCCTGGGATGCAGTTCGCGTATGTTTGGGCGGGTGCGGTAGTGCTAGCGATTGCGGTCGCGGTGATCGTCTTTTTCGCGACGCTTGGACTTCGTCCGGATTTTGCGGCTGCGGTTCAGACGCCGCGCTTTGTCTTCAAGTTCGTTGTGACGATATCACTCGCCGTCGGGGCGTTCATCCCTGCTCGGGCGCTTTCTCGTCCGGACGGCCAATGGAGAAAAGCAATACCGTTCCTGGCAGTCGCTCCCACGCTCCTTGCCATTGCAGTGGTCGTCGAACTTTTCATCCTTCCTCCCGGTCTTTGGACGGCCCGGACAATAGGCAAAAACAGTATGGTTTGCCTGACCTACATACCGCTGATCGGCATCGGTCCCCTGGCTATTTTCCTGGCAGTGCTGCGCCACGGTGCGCCGGTGCGCCGAACCTTATCTGGCGCAGTATGTGGAATATTTGCGGGGGCGATCGCCGCTACGCTCTACGCGGCACAATGCACCGATGATTCTCCACTCTTTGTCGCCACCTGGTATTCGATCGCCATAGCAGGCTTGGCCGTGATCGGCGCCGTTAGCGCGAACCTTTTGGCTCGTTGGTGAGAAAAGGCAGCCCGGCTTCCCCCTCCAATTGGGAATCGCCAAGATAGCCACCATCTCACATCAGGTGGCTTCACGTGAAGACGCAATGTGCAACCAGAACGGTTGTACGAGTAACCATGCCGAAAGTCTGTTCGACATCAAAATTGACACCGACCGTAAATCGCCCTTAACGTTTCGTTAACAACAAGGGCGAACGGGGACGATGCTTCCTTCACCGATGGCACGGACGCTGCGCTTGTGCGCGGTCGCAGGGTTTGCAATTTTTGGATTCTGGGCGGCGCCGGCGACGGCCGGGGCGATGGCGACCGGTGGCCTAACGTCGCAACCCATCGGCCATTACGATTTCTGCAAAGCCAATCCGGCCGAATGCTCGATCCGCCCGACCGAGTTGGCGCCCGCCAAGATGACAGATGCGCTCTGGCGCGAACTGAACAGCGTCACCAGAAAGGTCAATGCCGCCGTCAAGCCGATGAGCGACTTGGATATCTACGGCAAGGATGAGGTCTGGGCCTATCCCGACAAGGGTGTCGGTGACTGCGAGGACTATGTGCTGGAAAAGCGACGCAAGCTCAATCGCATGGGCGTGTCGCTTGCCGATCTCCTGATCACCGTTGTGCGCAAGCCGGAGGGCGAAGGCCATGCGGTGCTGACCGTTCGCACTGACAAGGGCGACTACATCCTCGATAACCTAACCGACGATGTCAAAGCCTGGGACGAGACCGTCTATCGCTATCTCAAGCGGCAGGCGATCGACAACACCGGCCGCTGGGTTTCGATCCGGGAAGAGCAACAGGTGCTGGTCGGCGCAGTGCAATAGCGATACCCCTTGAGATATTCGGCGTCCATCCGCACTCGGACCCCTTGAGCGGTACCCACCGCGCCTTTCGGATTCCGATGGTAAGCGCCTGGCCGAGTTCCCTGTTTCGATCAAGTACGGGTATCGATTCCCTTAGTCCACCATGACCGTTCCGTCCGATCGAATCTGGGCTGCGTACCACTTACGGCATCGGTTGCATCCTAAGGAACGACGACGTTATGTTTTGGATGTTGGTCCGTTACCTTGTTTGGAAGCGGGCGACCGCCAGAAACCGGACGGCATTTCCCGTAAACCGGTTGGCGTCCAATGTCTGACTTTCGGGCTGGAAGCCTGCCGTGTAGACTTCGGTCGGTGGCGTATGCACAATGTTGTAGGCGTAACGTGGTGCTGTGGTTGCGCTGGAGACGGTGGCGATGTTCTGGTCGTTGCTCAGCGCCCAGCGTGCGGCTTGCGGCACGTAGGCAAGCACCATTGCCTTTTGACTATGTTGAGGGTCGTTGGCAGTGGCTCTCGATTCCTTGGGTGTCGTTTTGACGGCTGAACCGACTGCCAGCGCGGGATCGGAGGTGGTCGGCTGGGCAGCCGTCGGGTCGCGCGGCGACGCCGCATCGACGCCGATCGGCACTTTGAATTCCGAGCGCCGCTCCGGCAACGAGGCAACCTGATAGTCGTCTCTTGCTGCGCCGATTTGGCCTATCACACCTTTGACGTCGCTCGAACCGGCCGACGGCAGCGCCGGATAGAGAGCGGCCTCTATGGGGTTACGAGTGTGTGCTACCGCCACCAACCCGTGTTCGTCTTGTGGCATAGAGCTAGCGGACGATGAGTCATCGGGGCGCTGAGTCGGCAAAAAGCTATAGTCGAACGCCAACTGCCCCGAATCTGCCGTCGCACTGATTGCAGTCACGGTCTGCTTAGTAGCGGCAGCCTCTACCGACCCTGTTAAGCTGGTGTCCGGGGTTTGGGGCTCGCTGACTTTCGGCCTCGGCGCGAAAGCAGGCAGCGGAATCTCTTTCGGCGGCAAGGCGGCGAGGATCGTTTCAGGCGTGCCCTGCCGCAGTTGCTGCGAATCGTCGGTGCTGTCATCCGCGATCTGCGGGATGTTGGCGCGCTTGGCGTCTTGCGGCGCAACGACCGCAATGCTCGGCAGGTTGCTGCTCTTGGCCGTTGCAGCCGGCTTCACAGCCTTCGGCTTGGACGCGGGTTCGGCGCTCGCGACATCGGCGCTGTCGTCAGCCTCGTCACTTCCGCCTCCGCCGAAGAAGGCGGCAAGCAATCCGCCCGACCGCCTGCTCGAGCCACCGGCGCTGGCCAGCTCGATATTGGGCGTGCCGGCGCCCTTGCGCGCCTTGTAGGCGGCCATTGCCTGCTCATAGCCCGGCAGCGGCCGGCCGTCGCTCGGCACATGCAGCGTCTTGCCGTTCGGGAACAGGCTGACCAGCTCCTGCCGGCTGATGCCCGGCCAGTGGCGCACATTGCCGACATCCATGTGGACGAACGGCGAGCCGGACCTCGGATAATAGCCGACGCCGCCGCCCTGCATCTTGAGGCCGATGTTGCGCAGCTTCTTCAGCGGCACGCCGGGAATATAGAAGTCTATCGCCTTGCCGAGCATGTGCTGGCTTTCCTTGGCGACACCGCGGCTGCGGCTGCGCAGCATCGCATTGGTCGCCGGCGAGCGGTAGCCGCAGACGACCTGGATATAGTCCGTCGCGCCGCTCTCCCGGTAGGCTTCCCACACCAGATCGAGCAGCTTCGGATCCATCTTGGTCGGCTCGTTGCGGCGCCAGTCGCGCAGGATGATGTTGATCTTGCGCAAGCCTTCCCGATCGTAGCGGCCGTTGCGCTTGTAGACGATCTCGGCCTTTTCGCCGGTGTGCAGGTGATAGAGCTTCAGCGAACGGGTTTCGGCCTTTGCGCC
>RXJA01000549.1 GCA_003963455.1 Hyphomicrobiales bacterium | reverse complement strand
TCCGCACCGCATGAAGGTCATCGGAGGGCGCCCTGTCTGTTCGCCGATGGGACATCAAAAGACAGATTGTGCGGAGCGGAATGGAAATGAAAGAAAAAGGATCGATCGCGCTGTTCCAATATTGGAACCAGTTGCGTGATGGCCGCCTCGCCCCGAAGCGATCGGAAGTGGAGCCGGCGGACATCAAGTCGCTTCTGGCCGACACGTTCATCCTCGAGCGCGACACGCGTGGCGAGGCGGTGTTCCGCCTGGCCGGCACGAGGCTCTGCGCCTATTACGGACGCGAGCTCAAGGGCTTCTCCTTTCCTTCACTGTGGCGCGAGAAGGACCAGCGTCTGGTGTCGCGGCTCATGCAGGGCGTCTTCGATCAGAAATCGGTTCTGTTCATGACCTATGAGGGATTCAGCCGCAACGGCCGCTCCAACAAATTCGAACTCCTGGCGCTGCCTTTGGACGGGGGGCACGAGAACCCGCGCTGCCTCGGCATCATCAGCACCGCCGCAAAGCCATTCTGGCTGGGCGCGGACCCACTCGCCGACGCGCTCATCGACACGATCCGCGTGGTAGATCCCGAGAAGGAGCCGATGTTCCTGAAGAACCGGCCGGCGATCGAGGTCCCCTCACTCGTTCCGACCGAATTCGATCCCCCGGAAACCATTTCGGCCCTCGGCCGCGCGCGCCGCATCCGCCACCTGGTCGTCCTCGACGGCGGGCGTCACGAGTGAGCCTGTCCGCGCGGGATTTTTCCCTCGCCGGAGGTTAACTTTCCGCGTCGCGGGAGCCTCCGGACCCGGGCTTTCGCGGCCGATTTTTCCCGTTTGTTAACCTGCTTCGCTGTAGTTTTGGGAGGAATTCCACGCATCGTCGCGCGGAACGCCAACGGGGTGTAGGCAGTCATGAGGTCAGCGGCGGTAGAATATGTGCCGTCACGAGCTGAGCGGCGCAACTTTCAGCGTGTCCGGGTCAAGATCTACGGCCGTTTCATGCTTGAAGACCGCACCGAGCATCCATGCCAGGTGATCGACATGTCACCGGGCAACGTTGCCCTGCGCACCGACCGTATCGGCATGCCGGGCGAGAAGGTCATCGCCTATATCGATCATATCGGTCGCGTCGAAGGCATCGTGACGCGCACTTCGCAGGACGGTTTCGCCATGACCGTCATCGCTTCGGAGCGCAAGAAGGACAAGCTTGCCGCGCAGCTTACCTGGCTCGCCAACAAGCATGAGCTCGACCTGCCCGAGGATCGTCGCCACGAGCGCGTGGCGCCTCGCAATCCGATGAGCGTGCTGCAACTCACCGACGGGCGCCAGTATCAGTGCCGTATCATCGACCTGTCGCTTTCCGGCGCGGCAATCGAAATCGACGTCAAGCCGGCGATTGGCATCCAGGTCATGCTTGGCACGATGCGCGGCCAGGTGGTGCGCCATTTCGAGGACGGCGTCGCCATCGAATTCGCCGTCATCCAGCGGCCGGAAACGCTCGACCAGGAATTCAACGCGCCGCGGTCCTGACACGACCACACCCTAGGCGCGAAGCGAACCGGCCTCGACGGCCGGTTTTTTGTTGCGCGGCTCCTTGGCAAGGCCCGGCGCTGAACCTGCCCGGTTCCCTCGCTTCGACCCAACGAAATCCGAAGAATTTCGGACCACGATAGTTCAAATTTTATGCTTATTCTATTGGCGTTTTACTCAATGTCTACTTCGCGTTTTTGCGTCAAATAAATCCCATCGTGGCACAGTCTTCTCAAACGGGGAGACTACCACAATGAAAATGACGAGGGGCAAGCTGTTGCTCTTGGCAATGGCGATGCAGCTTTCCGCGTGGGGAACGGCAAGCGCGGCACCGGCTTTCATGCATACGGGTGGGCGCACCACCCAGCCGGTCGGTCACTATGATTTCTGCCAGCGCATTCCGGCCGAATGCAACGAGCGGACGCTGAAGGGGCCGCCGGTCGAACTGACGCGCAAGCTTTGGGCGACGATCATCAACGTCAACAATTCGGTCAACACACGCATCAAGCCGCGCACCGACCTGGAAAATTACGGCGTCGAGGAATACTGGGCCTATCCCGACAACGGCTATGGCGACTGCGAGGACTATGGGCTGGAGAAGCGGCGCGAACTGATGGCCGCGGGTGTTCCCGCCGGCGATTTGCTGATGACGGTGGTGCGCCAGCCGAATGGCGACGGCCATGCCGTGCTGACCGTGCGCACCAGCCTCGGCGAGTTCATCCTCGACAATCTCGAACCGAAGGTGCTCGCCTGGAACGAGACGGTCTACACCTATCTCAAGCGCCAATCGACCGAGAATTCGGGCGTTTGGGTGACGATCAACGACGGCCGCGACGACGCGGTCGCCAGCGTCCGCTAAGGCGCCAAAGCGATCGGGTACGCCGCCCATGATGCGGCGGCGCGCCCAACGAGAAAGCCCGGTCGAGTCCCCACCCTCCCCGTCCCCAACGACCGGGTTTTAGGAGCCGGCCCCTGTCCCCGGGGCCGGCTCCGCTATTTCTGGTGATACGGTTCCGGTGGTCTGAATTTCTGTTTGTGGCGCCCTCTGCTAGAACAAGGATGAGTCGAAATTCTCCGGTTTATCCGGTTCAAAACTCCAGCACGCGCCAGCCATGGGATGTTCCGCATGCCAACCGAACCCCGATCACCTCGCCTTGCGGTTCTTATCGACGCCGACAACGCTTCCGCAAAGATTGCGGACGGCCTGTTCGAGGAGATCGCGAAGATCGGCGAGGCCAGCGTTCGCCGCATCTATGGTGATTTCTCGAACGCCCGGTCGAAGAGCTGGGCAGAGGTCCTGTCGAAGCACGCGATCATTCCGCAGCAGCAGTTCGCTTACACCACAGGCAAGAACGCTTCGGATATCACACTGGTGATCGACGCGATGGATTTGCTTCATAGCGGCCGTTTCGACGGTTTCTGCCTGGTTTCTTCCGACAGCGACTTCACTCGACTTGCGGCGCGGATACGCGAGCAAGGTGTCGACGTGTTCGGATTTGGGGAGCAAAAGACCCCGGAGAGCTTCCGGCAGGCCTGTCGTCGTTTCGTCTATACCGAAAACCTTCTCCTTGGCGTGGGGAACGCTCAAGATGCCGCCCCGGCGACGAAGCCGCTTCAGGCGCCCACGGCCGCTACGCCGATTCTGAAGAAGGTGATCGGCCAGATGGAGAGCGAGGACGGCTGGGTGCTCCTCGGCACTTTCGGCAAGCAGCTCTCAAATCTCTTTTCCGATTTCGACCCGCGCACCTACGGCTTCAGCAAACTGAGCGATCTGGTAAGGAAAACGGCCGCCTTCGACATCGAGAATCCCAAAGGCGGGTCCATGCGGATACGGGTCAAGCCCGTCGAAAAGAAAGGCAAGGGCAAATCCGAGTAACACGACCATGTTAGAGATCCCTGAAGACGGGTGCGAGCGCGCCAAGCTGGTTAGGGCCATCGATGACGCCTTCAAGGCGTGCGATTTCGCTGCGCTCGGCATTGCCCTAGGCGGCTCGGCGCGCTGGTTCGACGAGCGGATGCCGTTCGAGCTCGGCCTTGGCCATCCGCTGGAATATGCCATCTACTGGAGCCCGGCCGCGTTCATCACCGCGCTTCTCGATGCCGGCTCGAACCCGAATTACGAAGATCTTGCCGGCTTTCCTTCGATCATTGCCGCGTTGTCGACGGAACGGCCGGACAGGCTGGCCGTCATTCACATCCTGCTCGCGCATGGCGCCGACCCGAATATGCGCGGCGTGAACGACTGGACGCCGCTCCACTATGCAGTGTCGCGGCGCGACGCGGAGGCGATCCGTCTGCTGCTTCTTTCAGGCGCCGACCCGTCGCTGCGGACCCGCATCGACGACCTTGAGACAGCGCAGGAAGGCGCGGAGCAGGCCGGCTTCGAGGCCGGCGTCTTTCTGTTGCGTGAAGCGCTGAACAATCGTCGGGGATGATAGGGCGCGAAGCGGGCCGCCGCCGTCACACCGTCTTGAGCTTGGCCTTGAAGCGTTTGGCGTTGGCAACATAGTGGGCCGCCGAGACGCGCAGGCGCTCGATCGCCGCGTCGTCCAGCGTCCTGATCACCTTGGCGGGCGAGCCAACGATCAGCGAATTGTCGGGAAAAACCTTGTTTTCCGTCACCAGCGCGCCGGCGCCGACCAGCGAGTTGTTGCCTATCCTGGCGCCGTTCAGCACGATGGCGCCCATGCCGATCAGGCTGTTGTCGCCGATCGTGCAGCCATGCAGCAGCGCCCTGTGGCCGATCGTGCAGCCCTCGCCGATGGTCAGTGGAAAGCCCGGATCGGTGTGCATGATCGTATGTTCCTGCACATTGGTGTCGGCGCCGATCGCAATGAGTTCGCCATCGCCGCGGATGGCGACGCCGAACCAGAAACCGACATTGCGACCGACCCGGATATTGCCGATCAGCGTCGCGTCAGGGGCAATCCAGTTCGTATCGGCGTCCTCGAATTCAGGCGCTTTCCCATCGATCGCATAGACCGGCATTGTTCGTCTCCGAATCGTCTCAACCAGCGAATTCGAGAGACCCTAGGTTGGCGGTCGCCCAGGACGCAATGGCGATGAGCACGACGCCGAGCGCGAGCGCCCAGGCGACGGCCGTGCAACCGCAGGACAACAGCGCCATCGTGCCGATGCGGCCCTCCCGCCGGGCAGTCAAAGCCTCGTTGGCGAGCATGAACGGCCCGGCGCATACCGTTACCGCGAGCGAACGCAGGATATGGACCGGCGAAACATAGGGCTCGGCAAAGGCCAGGCGCCGGCCGGACAACAGCTCCATGGCCGATCCGGCCAATCCGCAAGCCGTGACACCAACCGCGAAAGCGTAAAGAACAAGCACAACGGGATCCATGTTTACCAACCGTTTACCATGAAAACGCACAGTCGTGCCAACGCGCTGCAAAAGCCATGCCGCGCGGCTGTGCCGCCGAAGGACAGGCGGGCGGATCGGGGAATTGCAAATGAGACAGGCAAATGTCGCCGAGGGCCCGGACTTCGAGGTCGTCGACTCAACCTTGATGAGGCGCGTCTTCTATATCTTCGCGGCGCTGGCGCTGCTTTCGGTGGCCATCAGCGTCGGCGGCAAATGGCTCGGACGCTCGATCGCCATGGCCGGCTATACGGATGACACCACGGCGCGCCGGATCGTCATGGGCAACAACCTGATCAGCGTTCCGGCAAACTTCATTCGCTTCGACCAGGCGAGGCGCGACGGCATCGCCTCGCGGCTCGATCTCTACCTGCGCTATCCCGAGATGGACGGCTACAGCACGGCGGCGCGCGACGACTTCAACCACACGACGACCAGGAAGATCATCTTCCTGTCGTTCGAACCGCGCATGATGTCGCGCGACATGAGCGGCCGCTTCGCGCCGATCTACAGCGCCCTGATCGAAAAGCCGGGCACACTCGGTCCGGCCGGCACTACGATTTATACCTTCACGGAAAAATCAGGCTATCTCAACGAGGTGCTTGCCGTCGCCGAACGCCCCGGCAAGGACCCGTTCGTCGCCCGCTGCCTGAGCGGTCCGAGCGCGGAGGAATCGCTGGCGCCCTGCGAACGCGACATCCAGGTCGGTGACGATCTAAGTCTCACCTACCGCTTTCCCCGCGAGTTGCTGGCGAACTGGCCAGCGCTCGACGCGGCGATCGCCGCCAAGGTCGCGAGCATCCTGAAAACGGGCCACTGACGACGGTTCGCATCAATCAATGAGCCGGCTATCGCCTGGCTTAATGCGCCGGCCGCGCGGCGCCAAGATACGCTCTGGCATCGGTCCGGCAAGGCGCGCTAATGGTCAGTCATGATGCAAACCTATCTCGCCTTCGACGCCGCCAGCCGCCGCTTGCGCCTCGACCCGCATGAGCCGGCCTTCGTGCAGAACCCTTACGAGGCCTACGCCTCCCTGCATGGCGCCGCCAACGCGTTCTTCTGGGAAGACTATGGCTTCTGGTGCTTTGGCGGCTTCGACGACGTCAACCGGCTGCTGCGCGACCGCCGTTTCGGCCGCCAGAACCCGGCCGGCATTCCCGATAGCCGCGGCGTTGGCGACGACCGTTCGCACCTTGCTGCCTTCGATGCGATCGAGGCCAATTCCATGCTGGAGCTGGAGCCGCCGGTGCATACCCGGCTCAGAACGCTGGTCAACCGCGCCTTCGTCTCACGCCAGGTCGAGCGGCTCAGGCCTCGCATCGAGGCGCTGGCCAATGAGTTGATCGACCGCTTCGAACCAGGTGGAGTCGATCTTCTGCCCGCCTACGCCTCGCCGCTCCCAATCACCATCATCGCCGAGATGCTCGGCGTGCCGGTCGAGATGGGGCCGCAACTGCTCGACTGGTCGCATCAGATGGTCGCCATGTACATGCATGGCCGCACGCGCGAGACCGAGGACACGGCCAACCGCGCCACACGCGACTTTTCCTCGTTCCTGCGCGGCTATGTGGCCGAGCGCCGCAGGAAGCCCGGCGACGACCTGCTTTCCCTGCTGATCGAAGCCCGGGACAACGGCCAGAAGCTCTCGGAAGACGAGCTGGTGTCCTCGGCCATCCTGCTTCTCAATGCGGGCCATGAGGCGACCGTGCACCAGACCGGCAACGCGGTGCGCGCGATCCTCGCGCAAGGCGGCGATCCGCGCCGCTTCTTCGCGACACCGGAGGCCAATACCGCCACCGTCGAGGAATGCCTGCGCTACGACGCGCCGCTGCACATGTTCCTGCGCTATGCCTATGAGGAAATCGAAGTTTCGCCGGGCATATTGGTCAAGCCGGGCGAGATGGTGGCGCTGCTGCTCGGCATGGCCAACCACGATCCCCTGGCTTTCGCGGAGCCCGACACCTTCAATCCGGCCCGCGCGGACCAGAAGAATGTCTCCTTCGGCGCCGGCATCCATTTCTGCATCGGCGCGCCGCTGGCGCGGCTGGAACTGCAGGTGTCGTTGAAGACACTGTTCGACCGGCTGCCGGAACTGTGTTTGGCCGAGGCGCCGCGGTTCCGCGACAGCTATCACTTCCATGGGCTGGAGGGCCTGGCGGTGACTTCTCGGGACAACACGAAATGAGATTTGCCTTCCTGCAGGAACCGCCCTTCTGCTTCACCGATGCTTCCGGCAGGGTCGATGGCTGCGATACGAAGCTCGCCGCGAAAATTTGCCAGATGCTCGACCTGGGGGACTTCTCGCCGATCGAGGCGGAGTTCGCCGAACTGCTGCCCGGCGTGGCCGACGGCCGATGGGACCTGACGACCGGTCTGTTCATCTCGGACGAGCGCAAAAGGTGTGTGGACTTCACACGGCCGATCTGGTCGCTGCCTGACGGACTGATGGTCGCCAAGGACAATCCGCTGGGGTTGAATGGCTACCAATCCCTCGCCCGACACCCTTCTGCCGCACTTGCCGTGATATCGGATCAGATTCAGCATCAGACGGCGTTGCAGAACGGCATTCCGCCCGAACGCATCAGGACGTTCGCGACACAGGCGCAGGCAGCTGAGGCCGTCGCGAAGGGTATTGTGGAGGCTTACGCCAGCGTCGCCATGGCGCATCGCGGCTACATTGCCGGGCGCGCCGACGCAAGGTTCGATGTCGTCGAGGTTCCGGCATCCGAGAAGCAGCCCGCCGCCGGCGCGTTCGCGTTGGCCAAGAGCAATGCCGTGCTGCGCCAGCGGATCGATCGATGCCTGAGCGATCTGCTCGGCAGTGCCTGGCACCGGCAGATGATGAGCGAATATGGTTTTTCCGAAGAGGATGTCGACCGGCTGTCGTGAGCCGGCCGAACGCGCTTTCAAAGCCGGATTACATATTCCTTGCGCGTCGTCTCGAGCACTTCCCACGTGCCCTTGAAGCCCGGCCGCAGCACGAAACTGTCCCCTGTCCGCACGGTGCGCGCCTCACCGCCATCCTCGGCAATCACCGAGACGCCGGACAGGATGTGGCAGAATTCCCATTCGTCATAGGCGATGCGCCACTTGCCCGGTGTCGCTTCCCAGATGCCGGCATAGAGGCCGCCGTCGCGCTCCTCGACATTCCAGGTGCGGAATTCCGGATCGCCCGAGATCACCCGGTCCGGGGCCGGCGCGCCGGCCTCCGGCTCGACGGCTTCGACATTGACCGCAAGGAAGGCCGACATATCATACCTTGCCGAGCGCCTGTTCGAGGTCGGCGACGATATCGTTGACGTCCTCGATGCCGATTGACAGCCGCACTGTATCCGGCCCGGCGCCGGCC
Source organism: Hyphomicrobiales bacterium (assembly GCA_003963455.1). GTDB lineage: Bacteria > Pseudomonadota > Alphaproteobacteria > Rhizobiales > Rhizobiaceae > Mesorhizobium. Next base: position 3,725 of record RXJA01000549.1, on the reverse strand, counting down.
TTGACCTTCTGCTCGTCGGAAAGCTGGCGGTGCGTGGTGGAGGCCGGGTGGATGACCAGGGACTTGGTGTCGCCGACATTGGCGAGGTGCGAGAACAGTTCGAGCGCCTCGACGAATTTGACGCCCGCCTCGTAGCCACCCTTGAGGCCGAAGGTGAAGACGGCGCCCGCGCCCTGAGGCGAGTATTTCTTCTGCAGCGCATTGTTCTTGTCGCTCGGCAGCCCGGGATAGTTCACCCAGGCAACCTTGGGATGGTTGGAGAGCCAGCCGGCGACGCTCGCCGCATTGTCGCAATGACGCTGCATGCGCAGCGGCAGCGTTTCCAGCCCGGTCAGGATCAGGAAGGCGTTGAAGGGCGAGATCGCCGGGCCCAGATCGCGCAGGCCGAGCACGCGCGCGGCGATGGCGAAAGCGAAATTGCCGAAGGTCTCATGCAGGACGAGCCCGCCATATTCGGGCCGCGGTTCCGACAGCATCGGGTATTTGCCGGATTTCGACCAGTCGAAGGTGCCGCCGTCGACGATGATGCCGCCGATCGAATTGCCGTGTCCGCCGATGAACTTGGTCAGCGAATGGACGACGATGTCGGCGCCGTGTTCGATGGGCCGCACCAGATAGGGGGAGGCCAGTGTGTTGTCGACGATCAGCGGCAGACCGTGCTTGCGGGCGATGTCGCCGATCTTCTCGATGTCGACGAACACGCCGCCGGGGTTGGCGAGGCTTTCGATGAAGATCGCCTTGGTCCGGTCGTCGATCTGATTCTCGAAGGTCGACAGGTCGTTGACGTCGGCCCAGCGCACCTGCCAGCCATAGTTCTTGAAGGCGTGGCCGAACTGGTTGATCGAACCGCCATAGAGCTTGTTGGCGGCAATGAAGTTGTCGCCGGGCTGCATCAGATTGTGGAAGACGATGACCTGCGCGGCGTGACCTGAAGCAACGGCAAGCGCCGCCGTGCCGCCTTCCAGCGCCGCGACACGCTCTTCCAGCACCGCTTGCGTCGGGTTCATGATGCGGGTGTAGATGTTGCCGAAGGCCTTCAGCCCGAACAGCGAGGCGGCATGGTCGGCATCGTCGAAGACGAAGGACGTGGTCTGGTAGATCGGCGTAGCGCGGGCGCCGGTTGCCGGATCGGGCTTCGCGCCTGCATGAACGGCTAAAGTGTTGAAACCAGGCGTATGGGTCATAGAAGCCTCCCTCTCAAATCTCTCGAAAATCGCCGGGCATTCTTGGCGAAGCCCGAGTTGGAATGCAAAGAAGAAAATACCTTTCAGAGCGCGATCTGCGATGAACGCCAGGGAAAATGCGTTTCTTCCCGGAATAATTTTGCGCGGGCCGCCGTCCGCTTATTTCTGCCGCACGCCGAAGCTCTGAAACCCCTGGCGCATCAGCGGCTTTTTCGACGACAGCACGCCGGAGTTGACGCCGGTCCAGCCGATCTCGCCGGACAGCTTGCCGTATTCGATCTTCGGGCAGCGGTTCATCACCACCTTGATGCCGGCGGCCTCGGCGCGTGCGGCGGCTTCGTCATGGCGCACGCCAAGCTGCATCCAGACGACCTTGGGCAACGGATCGAGCTTCAGCACCTCGTCGACGATTCCCGGCACGGCCGAGGTGGCGCGAAAGATGTCGACCATGTCGACCGGCTGCGGCAGGTCAGCCAGGCTGGCATAGACCGTGCGGCCAAGGATCTCCTTGCCAGCATGGCCGGGATTGATCGGGAACACCGAAAATCCCTTGGCCAAAAGATATTTCAGCACGAAGTAGCTCGGCCGCACATCGTTGGGCGACGCGCCGACCATGGCGATCGTTTTCACCGAATTCAGGATGCCGGCGATGTAGGCGTTGTCGTAGCTATCGTGGTTCACTCGGTTACTCCCTCAGCGCATCTTCCTTAAAAAAGAAAGCGCCGGTGCAGAAGCCGTGAAGCGTCCGGAAATGGGTCTCTCGCGGAGAAATCGTTCGGTCCAGCGACGAGGGCTTATTCGTCGGTCCATTCGGGCTTGCGCTTGCCGATGAAGGCGCCGATGCCTTCCTCCGCGTCGCGCGCCAGCATGTTTTCCACCATCACGCGGCCGGTATAGGCATAGGCGTCGGTCAGCCCCATTTCGGCCTGGGCGTAGAAGGCCTCCTTGCCGGTCTTGACCACCAAAGACGATTTTGAAGCAATGGTTTGCGCGTATTTGTTGACAACCTGATTCAGATATTCGCGCGGCACGATGCGGTTGATTAGGCCGAATTCCCTGGCGGTCGCGGCGTCGATCGTCTCGCCGGTGAGCAGCATCTCCATCGCCTGCTTGCGCGAGACGTTGCGCGACAGCGCCACCATCGGCGTCGAGCAGAACAGGCCGATGTTGACACCAGGCGTGCAGAAACTCGCCTCGTGCGAGGCGATGGCAAGGTCGCAGCTCGCGACCAGTTGCAGGCCGGCGGCGGTAGCGAGGCCATCGACCTCGGCGATCACCGGCTTCGGATGGCGCACGATCGTCTGCATGAGCCCGGCGCAAGCGGCGAAGGTCTTTTCGAAGAAAGCCTTGCCGCGATCCGGATCGGCCCGGCGCGCCGTCATTTCCTTCAAGTCGTGACCGGCGCAAAACACTTTGCCGGATGCCGACAGGATGATGACGCGCACGGATTTGTCGGTCTTCACGCGATCGAACTCGGCCTGCAGCGCCGCCATGGTCGCCAGCGACAGCGCATTGGCCGGCGGACTGGCCAGCGTGAGGCGAAGGATGGCGTTGTCCTGGCTCACAAGAACGGGGCCGTCGGCGATGGCGGGTTTGATGGCGACCACTTCAGCCATTTCCAATCTCTCTGGTCGGCGCTCGGCGCGCATGGAGCAACACAAGTAACACGCTGCCGGTTGAAGAAAAGCCGCGAGACGTGTTTTCTCCGTCGCACAGTTTGGTCCAGCCGCTTCGCCCGGAGCTCGCTCTTCATATAGGACGCCGCCCATGCCTGCCCAAAGCGATCTGAAGCCAATGCTCAACGCGGCCGAAGTCAACGCGCTGATGGCAAGCGTCTATCCGCAACTCAACGACAGCTTCACCTCCTATGAGGCGATCGACGTGTTTCCCGGGGGCTGTACGGTGCGGCTCAATGCCGACGAGCGGCATCTGCGTCCCGGCGGGACGGTATCCGGCCCGTCGCTGTTCACGCTGGCCGACATTGGCGGCTATGTCTGCGTGCTGAGCCACGCCGGCCCGGACGCGCTTTCGGTGACCGTCAACCTCGACATCAACTTCATGCGCAAGGCGGAAGCCGGGCCGATCGACGGCCATTGCCGGATCCTGAAGCTCGGCAAAAGCCTGATGGTGTTCGACATCGACATCGTCGCCGGCCCCGATGGCCACACCGTGGCGCATGCCACCGGCACCTATTCAATTCCGAAGAAGCGCGAGAATGGTGCGGTAAAATAATACCGCTCTGCCAAGGCCTTGTTTTTGCTAATTTTATTCGCCGGAACTCGTTTTCCGTCGCCTTGACGCGTCAGGCGCCCTCGCCTATAAGCCCACCCGAAGCAGCGGCCCGCAATGGCCGCCGTTTTGTTATTGGCGGGTGGCTCCGGCTCTCCCGCCAATCCAAGCAACAAGAAACGCCTTCTCTTGTCCCTCCCGGACAGAGAGGTCAACGTGAGAGCAAAACCATGGCTACCTTTTCGCAGAAGCCTGCGGATGTGGTGAAGAAGTGGGTGCTGATCGACGCCGAAGGTCTCGTCGTCGGTCGTC
>RXJA01000418.1 GCA_003963455.1 Hyphomicrobiales bacterium | reverse complement strand
ACGGCTGCACGCCCTGGCAGACCTTCCGCTATGTCACCTGGCCCTTCGTCATGCCCTTTGCCTACATCGCCATGACGATCCGTTCGCTCGATGTCGCGCGCGCCTATGACATCGTCAAGATCATGACCGATGGCGGTCCGGCCGGCCGCACCGAGCTGTTGTGGACGCTGGTCGGGCGCACCGCCTACAGCGACGCCCGCATGGGACTGGCCAATGCCATGGCCTATTTCTCGATCCTGCTGTCGATCGCCTTCACCGTGTATTTCTACAACAAGCTCGCCGCGGCGCGCGCGCAGATCGGCGCGGAGTGGTGATGATGGACGAGAACGCTTCCGCCCGCCTGATCCGCCGCACGCTGACCGTCGCGCATCGCGTCGGTCTGTTTCTCGCCATGCTCTTGATCTGCCTGCCGGGCATCTGGATCGTGCTGTCGTCGCTCAGGCCCACCGTCGAGATCATGGCCAAGCCGCCGGTGTGGATCCCGCAGCAGCTCTCCTTCGACGCCTATGTCGCCATGTTCAGCGGCATCGGCAAGGGCGGCATTCCGGTGGTCGACTATTTCCGCAACTCGCTGATCATCTCGGTCACGTCGACGGTGATCGCGGTGGCCATCGGCATGGCCGGCGGCTATGCCTTCGCGCGCTACCGCTTCCGTGGCAAGTCGGGCATGTTCCTTGGATTGATGCTGACCCGCACCGTGCCCGGCATCGCCATGTCGCTGCCGCTCTTCTTCGTCTATGCGCGGCTCGGCATCATCGACACGCATTTCGGCATGATCCTCGCCTATGTGGCGCTGAACATCCCCTTCACCATCTGGCTGATCGACGGCTTCTTCCGCCAGGTGCCGAAGGACCTCGCCGAAGCCGCTCAGATCGACGGCTGCACGCGCTGGCAGGCGTTCTGGCAGGTCGAATTCCCGCTGGCGCGGCCCGGCATCGCATCGGCCGCCATCTTCGCCTTCCTCACCTGCTGGAACGAGTTCGCGCTGGCCTCGCAGCTCACCCGTTCCGTCAACTCCAAGACCCTGCCGGTCGGCCTGCTCGACTATACGGCCGAGTTCACCATCGACTGGCGCGGCATGTGTGCGCTGGCCGTGGTGATGATCATCCCGGCGCTGACCCTCACCTACATCGTCCAGAAACACCTCGTCGGCGGCCTCACCTCCGGCGCGGTGAAAGGTTGACTTCCATGGCAACGGTTTCGCTGAAAAAGCTCACCAAGCGCTACGGCAACATCGAGATCGTGCACGGCATCGATCTCGATATCGCTGACCGCGAATTCATCGCGCTGGTCGGCCCATCGGGCTGCGGCAAATCGACGACTTTGCGCATGATCGCCGGTCTCGAGGATATCAGCGGCGGCAACATCGATATCGGCGGCCGCGTCGTCAACGACCTGCCGCCGCGCTCGCGCAACATCTCGATGGTGTTCCAGTCCTACGCGCTCTACCCGCATATGACGGTGCGCGAAAATCTCGGCTTCTCGCTCAAGATCGCGGGTGCGGCCAAGGACGACATGGACCGGCGCGTCGCGGAGGCCTCCGCCATCCTCGGTCTCGACGAACTGCTCGAGCGCCGCCCCTCGCAGCTTTCCGGCGGTCAGCGCCAGCGCGTAGCCATGGGCCGCGCCATCGTGCGCGATCCGGACGTGTTCCTGTTCGACGAGCCGCTCTCCAATCTCGACGCCAAGCTGCGCACGCAGATGCGCACCGAGATCAAGAAGCTGCACGCCAAGGTGAAGTCCACGGTAATCTACGTGACCCACGACCAGGTCGAGGCGATGACGCTTGCCGACCGCATCGTTATCATGCGCGCCGGTCATATCGAGCAGGTCGGCACACCCGACGAGGTGTTCAGCCGTCCCGCGACCCACTTCGTCGCCGGCTTCATCGGCTCGCCGCCGATGAACCTGCACGAGGCGACGGTGAGCGACGGCAGACTGGTCTTCAGCGGCGGCGACAGCCTGCCGCTGCCCGGCCAGTTCAAGCCAAGGACATCCACCGGCGACAAGGTCGTGTTCGGTATCCGTCCCGATGATTTCTACCCCACCGGCCACGGCCTGAGCTCGGGCGGCGAAACCGAAGTCCATCGCATCGAGCTGCCGGTCAGCATCACCGAGCCGCTCGGCAATGAAACGTTGGTCTTCGCCGAATTCAACGGCGCCGACTGGGTGTCGCGCATGCTCAACCCCAAGCCGCTGAAAGCCGGCGACAGGATCGGCATGAGCTTCGATCTCAGCCGCGCGCATCTGTTTTCAGCCGAAACCGGCAAGTCGCTGAGGAGCTGAACATGGCGAAAATCGAGAAGATCGAACTGCGCATGGTCGATCTCGTGCCGAAGGTGAAGCGCACGGATGCCATCCAGAGCTTCGTCAGCCAGGAAACGCCGATCGTCACCATCACCGATTCCGACGGCGCGTCGGGCACCGGCTACAGCTACACGATCGGTACCGGCGGCTCGTCGGTGATGCGGCTTCTGGCCGATCATCTCGCGCCACGCCTCATCGGCCGCGACGCGGACCAGATAGAGGCGATCTGGCACGAGCTCGAATTCGCCACCCACGCCACCACCATAGGCGCCATCACCGCGATCGCGCTGGCCGCGATCGACACGGCCCTTTGGGATTTGCGCGCCAGGAAGCAGAACCTGCCGCTCTGGAAGCTCGCCGGCGGCGCCAAGGACCGTTGCCCGCTCTACACGACCGAAGGCGGTTGGCTGCATATCGAGACGGCCGCACTTGTCGATGACGCGCTTGCCGCGAAGGCCAAGGGCTTCACCGGCTCGAAGGTCAAGATCGGCAAGCCGCACGGTTCCGAAGACGTCGCGCGCCTGTCGGCGGTGCGCAAGGCGGTCGGCGACGGCTACGAGATCATGACCGACTGCAACCAGGGCTTTTCCGTCGACGAGGCGATCCGCCGCGCCGAGCGGCTGCGCGAGCTCGACCTCGCCTGGATCGAGGAGCCTCTGCCGGCCGATGACATCGACGGCCATGTGCGGCTGTCGAATTCGACCGCGACACCGATTGCCGTCGGAGAATCGCTCTACTCGATAAGGCACTTTCGCGAATATATGCAGAAGGGCGGCTGCAACATCGTGCAGGTCGATGTCGGCCGCATCGGTGGCATCACGCCCTGGCTGAAAGTCGCCCATGCGGCGGAGGCCTTCGACATGCCCGTCTGCCCGCATTTCCTGATGGAGTTGCATGTCAGCCTGGTCTGCGCCATCCAGAACGGCAAATATGTCGAGTATATTCCGCAGCTCGACGAGCTTACTGGTAAGAAGATGCGTATCGAGGACGGTCATGCGGTGGCTCCCGGCGAGCCCGGCATCGGCATCGACTGGGACTGGGACGCATTGAAGGCAAGGAGCATCGCCGAATTCACCACGGCGATCGTGAAATAGGAGGCGGATATGCAGCGCATGGGAATGGTGCTGGGCCTGAAGCCGGAGAAGGTCGAGGAATATGTCCGCCTCCACGCCGCCGTCTGGCCGGACGTGCTGACCATGATCTCGGCCTGCAACATCAAGAATTATTCGATCTACCTGAAGCGGCCGGAGAACCTCCTGTTCTCCTATTTCGAATATCACGGCACCGACTACGCCGCCGACATGGCCAGGATGGCCGCCGATCCGAAGACGCAGGAATGGTGGGCGGTGTGCATGCCATGCCAGGAGCCGCTGCCGACCCGCAAGGAAGGCGAATGGTGGGCGACGATGGACGAGGTCTTCCATCATGACTGATGATTTCGATCCGGCATCGCTGGCGCAATCCTGGCCGAAGCCCTCGAAGCCTCGCCCGATCGTCACCTTCGGCGCCGGTTCGATCGTCGGCGACGCGCATTTTCCCGCCTATCGCAAGGGTGGCTTCCCGATTTCCGGCCTCTACGATCCGGATCAGGCCAAGGCGCAAAAGCTCGCCGAGACATGGGGCGTGACGGCGTTCGCCTCGGTTGAGGAAGCAGCGGCTGTGAAGGACGCGATCTTCGACCTCGCCACGCCGCCGGGCCGCCACGCCGAGGTGCTGAAGGCGCTGCCGGATGGCGCCGTGGCGCTGATCCAGAAGCCGATGGGCAACTATCTCGGCGAGGCGACCGAAATCCTCGAAATCTGCCGCGCCAAGAACCTCAAGGCGGCGGTCAATTTCCAGCTCCGCTTCGCGCCGATGATGCTGGCGCTGAAGGACGCCATCGCCAAGGGCTGGCTGGGCCAGGTTGTGGATTTTGACGCGCTGCTGGCGCTCGACACGCCCTGGCAGCTCTGGGAATTCCTGCTCAAGGCGCCGCGCGTCGAGATCGCCATGCATTCGATCCACTATCTCGACCTGATCCGCCAGCTTCTCGGCAATCCGCTGGGCGTCCATGCCAAGACGCTCGGCCATCCCAATCACAAGGTCGCGCAGACCCGCACCAGCGCCATCCTCGATTACGGCGACACGGTGCGCTGCGGGCTTTCCATCAATCACGACCACAAATTCGGGCGCCGCCACCAGGCCTGCGAGTTCCGCATCTGCGGCACCGAGGGCGCGGCCTATGTCAAGCTCGGCCTCAATCTCGACTATCCGCGCGGCGAGCCGGACATCCTGGAAATCCATCCCAAGGGCGGGGCGGACTGGGTCAGCGTGCCGCTTGCCGGCGAATGGTTCCCCGATGCCTTTGTCGGCCGCATGGCCAATGTCCAGCGCTTCGCATCCGGCGAGGATGCAGAGCTGGTCAGCTCCGTCGAGGACGCCTGGCACACCATGGCGCTGGTGGAGGCCGCCTATAAATCGAGTGCCGCGCCGGCGACGCCGCTGGCCGCAAAGCCGTAAGACAGGACATGGAACAGACCACTTATTACGAGGACTATGAGATCGGCTCGTCGCGCCTCACCAGCGGCCGCACCATCACCGAGACCGACTTCGTCGTCCATGCCGGCCACACCGGCGATTTCTTCCCGCATCACATGGACGCCGAGTTCATGAAGACGACGCCGTTCGGCCAGCGCATCGCGCATGGAACGCTGGTCTTCTCGGTCGGCGTCGGCTTGACGGCGAGCGTCATCAACCCCGTGGCCTTCTCCTACGGCTATGACCGGCTGCGCTTCATCAAGCCGGTCTTCATCGGCGACACGATCCGCACGCGCACCACGATCGCCGGGAAGGAGGACGACCCGAAACGCCCTGGCTCGGGACGTGTCATCGAGCGCGTCGAGGTCATCAACCAGCACGACGAGGTCGTGCTTGCGGCGGATCACATCTACATCGTCGAGCGACGGCTCGCCTGACAGACGGAGACAGACAGCATGGCTGACATCAAAGGCAAGGTCGTGGTCGTCACGGCCGCGGCGCAAGGCATCGGACGGGCAAGCGCGCTGGCTTTCGCCAAGGCCGGCGCCATCGTCCACGCCACCGACATCAACGAGACGGTCCTGGCCGAACTCAGCAAGACGCCCGGCATCGCGACGCGAAAACTCGACGTGCTGAACGACGAGGCGGTGAAGACCGCCTTCGCCGAGATAGGCCGCGTCGACGCGCTGTTCAATTGCGCCGGCTTCGTCCATGCCGGCTCGATCCTGGAGATGAAGGACGAGGACCTTGACTTCGCCTTCAACCTCAATGTGCGCGCCATGATCCGCACCATCCGCGCCGTGCTGCCCGGCATGCTGGAGCGCGGCGACGGCTCGATCATCAACATGGCGTCGGTGGCGGGCGCCCCCAAAGGCGTGCCGAACCGCTTCGCCTATGGCGTAACCAAGGCAGCCGTCATCGGCCTGACCAAATCAATCGCCGCCGACTACGTCGCCAGAGGAATCCGCTGCAACGCCATCTGCCCCGGCACCGTCGAGAGCCCCTCGCTTCAGGGACGCATGCAGGCGCAGGGCGACTATGAGGCGGCGCGCGCGGCCTTCATCGCCCGCCAGCCGATGGGCAGGATCGGCACGCCGGATGAAATCGCCGACCTCGCCGTCTATTTGGCCGGCGCCACCTACACGACGGGACAGGCCTATAATATCGACGGCGGCTGGTCGATCTGAGGCTAGCCCCGCAGCCAGGTTAAGCGCGGGCGGCTATCCAGTTACGAGCGGGCCATTTGCGAGGCAGACATGACCAGGATCACGGACCTCAGAACCTTCGACTTGCGCTTTCCGACGTCGCAAAGCCTCGACGGTTCGGACGCGATGAATCCGGACCCTGATTACTCGGCCGCCTACGTCATCCTCGACACCGATGTGCCGTCGCTGAAAGGCCATGGCCTCACCTTCACCATCGGCCGCGGCAACGAGATCTGCTGCGCGGCGATCGAAGCACTGCGCCACCTGGTCGTCGGGCTCGATCTCGACTGGGTGAAAGAGGATCCCGGCCGTTTCTGGCATCACGTGACCGGCGACAGCCAGTTGCGCTGGATCGGCCCGGACAAGGGCGCCATGCACCTTGCCGTCGGCGCCGTGGTCAACGCGGTGTGGGACCTGTGGGCCAAGGAAGCCGGCAAGCCGGTCTGGCGCCTCGTCGCCGAGATGAGCCCGGAAGAGATCGTGCGCATCGTCGACTTCCGCTACCTCACCGACGCCATCACCCCTGCCGAGGCGCTGGCGATCCTGAAGAAGGCCGAGGCCGGCAAGGCAGCGCGCATCGCAACGCTCGAGCGCGAGGGCTATGCCTGCTACACCACTTCGGCCGGATGGCTGGGCTATCCCGACGACAAGCTAAGGCGCCTTTGCCAGGAAGCGGTCGACGACGGCTTCAATCACATCAAGCTGAAGGTCGGCCGCGACCGTGCCGACGATATCCGTCGCTTGCGGATTGCCCGCGAGGTGATCGGCCCGGACAGATACCTGATGATCGACGCCAACCAGGTCTGGGAGGTCGAACAGGCGATCGACTGGCTCAAGGACCTCGCTTTCGCCAAGCCGTTCTTTATCGAGGAGCCGACCAGCCCGGACGATGTCGCCGGCCACGCGAGGATCCGCAAGGCGGTGGCGCCCATGAAAGTGGCGACCGGCGAGATGTGCCAGAACCGCATCATGTTCAAGCAGTTCATCGCCGGCGGCGCCATCGATGTCGTGCAGATCGATTCCTGCCGCATGGGCGGGTTGAACGAGGTGCTGGCGGTGCTTCTGATCGCCGCCAAGTTCGGCCTGCCGGTCTGGCCCCATGCCGGCGGCGTCGGCCTGTGCGAATATGTCCAGCATCTGTCGATGATCGACTATGTCGCGGTGTCCGGCAGCAAGGATGGACGGGTCATCGAATATGTCGATCACCTGCACGAACATTTCCTCGATCCCTGTGTGATCCGCGACGCCGCCTATATGCCGCCCCAGGCGCCGGGCTTCTCGATCGAGATGAAGGCGAAGTCGATCGAGGATTACCTGCATCGCGCCTGATATCCGCGACGGTCAACGGCGCGGCTGGGCCGCATAGCGGCGAATCGGCTATGCCTCTCCCATGCAGGAAACATCCCTCTACGAACCGGTGAAGCGGTTCCTCGAGAGCATGGATTTCGCCGTCAAGGGCGAGATCGGCGGTTGCGATGTGGTTGGCGTGCGTCCGGGCGAGCCGGATGTCGTCGTCATCTGCGAGCTCAAGCTGCAATTCAACCTCGAGCTTGTCCTGCAAGCCGTCGACCGCGCGGCGGCCTGCGACGAAGTCTGGCTGGCTGCCCTCATGTCGGCGCGCGGCAAGGGCCGCGAGCACGACCGGCGCTTCCGCGCGCTCTGTCGCCGCCTCGGCTTCGGCCTGCTCGGCGTCAGCGGCAAGGGTGAGGTGGAGTTGATCCTCAGCCCGGCCGCCTTGCCGCCACGCCGCGACCCCAGGCGGCGCTCACGCCTGGTCGAGGAGCATCACCGCCGCAAGGGCGATCCGTCCATCGGTGGCAGCACACGCAAGAAGCCGATCATGACCGCGTACCGGCAGGAGGCGCTCGCCTGCGCCGCCGCCATGGCCGACGGCCCGAAGCGGCCGCGCGACCTCAAGACGCTCTCGCCGCGCGCGGCGAGCATCCTGCAGCACAATTACTATGGCTGGTTCGCCCGGGCCGAGCGTGGCATCTACGCGCTGACCGAAGCCGGCCTTGCGGCGATTGGGCCGCTTCCGGCAGTGCCGTAAGCCATCACGTCGGGAGCCAACGGAAGTCTTCTTTCGCGCAGGCCGAGGTCACATAGGGCCCTACAAGCTTCGTTGCAGGTCGTCGCGTATCAGCGTGACCAGCTGACCTCAGCGATGCTCGAATCCGGCTTCCAGACCAAGTCGAACTTCAACCGCGAATTCCGGCGCGTCACGTCGCTGAGCCCCGCTGCCTGGCGCGAGCGGTCGCGATCAGAAACGCTCGCGGTAGTCGCGCGGGTTGGTGCCGAGGACGCGTAGAAAGCCGCGCCGCATCGTTTCTTCCGAACCGAAGCCGCAGCGACGGGCCGTCTGGCTGACCGTCTGCCCCCGCTCCAGCATACGCCGCGCCGCTTCGATCCGGATCTCTTCGACGGCGCGGCCGGGTGTCCGCCCGGTTGCCTCCTGGTAGCGCCGCGAGAAACTGCGCCGGCTCATATTGGCGTGCTCGGCCAGTTGCTCCAGCGAAAGGTCGGCGCTGAGATTGTCCAGGATCCAGCCATGCAACCGGTCGAAGCGCCCGTCGCCTTCCTGCAGCTTGAGGGTCTGGCTGAACTGCGCCTGGCCGCCGGGACGTTTCAGGAAGACGACCAGCTCACGCGCCACGGCCAGGGCCATGCGCCGGCCAAGGTCGGCTTCGACGAAGGAAAGCGCGAGATCGATGCCCGCCGTCACGCCCGCGGAGGTCCAGACATTGCCGTCGCGAATGAAGATCGGGTCGGGCTCGAGCCGGACCGCCGGAAAACGCCGGGCGAACTCCGCGCAGCGGCCCCAATGGGTAACCGCTCGGCGGCCGTCGAGCAGGCCGGCCTCAGCCAGCAGCATGGCTCCGCTGCAGACGGAGGCGGTTCGCGCCGCATCGCGCGAGCGGTCGATGATCCACCGCACCAGCTCGGTATCCTCGCAGGCTGCGTTGACCCCCCAGCCGCCGGGCACGATCATCGTGTCGATCTCGGTCCCGTGCGCCGGCAGCGCCGCCGCTTCCAATACCAGGCCGGACGATGTCCTGATCCGCGGCGAAGCGGCGACGACGACAGCGTCATAAGCAGGCGCCTCGCCAGCCTGCGTCCTGAAGTCGTTGGCGCTGGCGAAAACCTGAAGCGGCCCGCTGACATCGAGGAGCTGGATGTCGGGATAGGCGAGGATTTCGATGCGGCGCATGGCTTTGGCCTGAAACGAGGGATGATTGGCGATCGGGCCAAAGCTTGATGCCGTAGATTGCCTGAAGTCAACCTGCCCCGAGTCAAACTTTGGAGATTTCCATGAGCCTTCGTTTCGGCATTATCGTCTTTCCAAACGTCCAGCAGCTCGACCTCACCGGGCCTTATGAGGTTATGGCAACGGTCAAAGGCGCCGAGGTGGAATTGATCTGGAAGGATCGCAATCCGATGATGTCGTCGACGCGTCTGTCGCTTACGCCGACGGCGACCTTCGAGGATTGCCCGCCGCTCGACGTGCTGTGCGTTCCAGGCGGTGGCGGAGTCAACGCGCTGCTCGAGGACAAGGCGGTTCTCGATTTCGTCCGGGAGCGCGCCGCGCAAGCGCGCTACATCACCTCGGTGTGCAGCGGCGCCCTGGTGCTCGGCGCTGCCGGGCTGCTGAGGGGCAAGCGCGCCACCACGCACTGGTATGCGCATGATTTCCTTGAAGAGTTCGGCGCGATCCCGGTCGATGCGCGGATCGTCGAGGACGGCAAGCTGATCACCGCCGGCGGCGTCACCTCGGGCATCGATTTCGGCCTGGCGCTGGTCGCAAGGCTGCTCGGCCAGGCCGAAGCGGAGGTCGTGCAGCTCTCGCTCGAATATGCCCCGGCGCCGCCCTTCCGCTCCGGCACGCCCGCCGAGGCTTTGCCGGCTGTTCTAGCCGAGGCGAAGAAGCGGCTTTCAGCTTCGCGGCGGGTTCGCGAGGAAATGTTCGCCCGCTGGCGCCAGGAGCGCAGGGCTGCCGAGCCAAAGCGCATCCGCGCCTGAACCGACCGGCCGGATGGCGGATATCTCGCCATTCGGCCCTTGCCCCATTTCGACTGTTGACTCATCTTTCCGCCTGTGCAGAAATTGGTTGGACCATTGGACCACTTTAGGCGCAGCCGGCTTGACCGATCTTTTGCCCCCGATCCAGACGACGGCCCGCGATGACGCGGTGCTGAAGGCGTTGGCGGGGTTCGTGCGGCAGGAGGCTCTGGGTCCCGGCGAAAAGCTGCCGACCGAGCGTATCCTCGCCGAACGCCTCAAGGTCAGCCGCAACACCGTGCGCGAAGCCTTGACGCGCTGGGAGGGCCTCGGCCTCGTTGAGCGACGGCAAGGCTCAGGCACCTATCTCAAGGCCGCTGTCTCGCCCGATATGCTGCACATGCCGCTGACGCTGGCCGGCGGCAATGATTTCGCAGGCCTCATGGCGACGCTGGAGATCCGCCGCGCGCTGGAGGCGGAGGCCGCCGCGCTCTGCGCCATTCGTGCCGGCAAGGCCGAGATCGCCGAGATCGAGCGCAAGCTCGACGTCATGGAAGAGGCCTTCCAGACCCGCGCCGGCATGTCCTCGGAGGAGGATTGGGAATTCCACCAAGCGATCTTTCGCGCCTCGGGCAATCCGCTCTTCGAGCAGATCATCGCCGCCATGTACGAGATGTTCCACCGCTTCTGGGAACATCCTCTCGGCGTGCGCGATTTCGGCCACGCCAGCTTCCCCTATCACCGCACCATCTTCAATTGCATTGCCGCGCGTGACCCCGAAGGGGCTCGCGCCGAGGCGCTCAAGCTCATCGCCACCGTCGAGGACGATCTGAAGCGCGGCGCCGCCAACCTCAAACTTTCGGATCGCAGATGAACGAGCAGCCCAACCCCTTCGACCCGGCCGCGCTGGCCAGCGACTATCTCGGCGAGGCGGCGACGCTGCTGGCGCATGACGATCCATTCCCGGGCGGCGCCGTGGTGCCGCCGATCTACCAGACCTCGCTCTTCACCTTCGCCAATTACGCCGACATGGCCGACACCTTCGCCGGCAGGAGGAAGCAGCCGATCTATTCGCGTGGCGACAACCCGACTGTGATGGAGTTCGAAGCGCGCGTGGCGGCGCTCGAAGGCGCGGAAGCCGCGCGCGGCTTCTCCAGCGGCATGGCGGCCATCAGCGCAACGGTGCTCGCCTTCGTTGGCGCCGGCGAGCGCATGGTCGCCGTGCGCAACTGCTATGGCGATGCCTACCGGCTGTTCGAGCGGCTGTTCCCGCGTTTGAACATCAAGGTCGACTATGTCGACGGCTCAGACCCCGACGCGGTTGCTGCGGCGCTTCCCGGCGCCAAGCTGCTCTACCTGGAAAGCCCGACCTCGATGATGTTCGAGCTGCAGGACCTGGAGCATCTGACACGGCTGGCGAAGGAGCAGGGCATCGTCACCACCATCGACAATTCCTGGGCGACGCCCGTCTTCCAGAAGCCGATCTCGCATGGCGTCGACCTGGTGCTGCATTCGGCCTCGAAATATCTGAGCGGCCACAGCGACACCGTTGCCGGCGTGGTGGCGGGCTCGGCCGTCCACATCAAGCACATCAACGAGCAGACCTATTCCCAGCTTGGCGGCAAGCTCTCGCCCTTCGAGGGCTGGCTTTTGCTGCGCGGCCTGCGCACGCTGCCGCTCAGGCTGCCGCACCACATGAAGAGCGGGCTCGTCATCGCCGAGCGGCTGAAGGCGCATGGCAAGGTCGAGCGGGTCAACCATCCCGCCTATTCCAACCATCCCGGCAAGAAGACCTTAGCCGGCTATGCCGGTCTGTTCTCCTTCGAGGTCACCGATGATGTCGACATCCCGGCCTTCGTCGACGCGCTGAAATATTTCCGCATCGGCGTCAGCTGGGGCGGCCATGAAAGCCTGGTCGTGCCGGCAAAGGCCTCGCTCGAGCAGACGCCGGGCATCAATTCGATGGCGCGCTTCGGCGTCAGCCCCCGAACCATCCGCTTC
>RXJA01000298.1 GCA_003963455.1 Hyphomicrobiales bacterium | reverse complement strand
CCTGCTGGAGAAGGACCTGATCCTGCAGGAGATGAAGCACCGCATCAAGAATTCGATCACCCGCGTGCTGGCGATCGCGCGGCAGACGGCCTCGCAGGCCACCGACGTCAAGGAGTTCTCGGCTTCGTTCTCGGCGCGCCTCCAGGCCATGGCCGCCTCGCAGGACATGCTCACCCGCTCGCGCTGGCAGAAGGCCGATCTCGGCGACCTGCTGCGCATCGAACTCGGGCAGGTGTTCGGCAAGGATCTTCCCGCAGGTGTGCTATCCGGGCCGGAGGTGCTGCTCGACGAGACGACGACGCAGGCACTCGGACTGACCTTCCACGAGCTCGCCACCAATGCGCTGAAATATGGCGAAGCCGGCAGCTCGGCCAATTCCGTCAAGGGAAGCTGGGCCCTCAAGGTCGACTGGAACGTCGAAGGGCGCGGCCATGAGCGGACACTGGTCCTGAATTGGCGCGAAGCGGGTCAGAAGAAGCTGGAGCCGCCGGCAAAGACCGGTTTCGGCACCAAGCTGATTGATCTTAACGTCACACGTGAATTGCGCGGCACGATCGCGCGCGACTATCATGCTGACGGATTGAAGGTGGAAATCAAAATCCCGCTGACCGCGTGAGCGGCCAAAAAGCTTCGGGCTACAGTCTGGAGCCGAAGGCCGCCTGGCGGCCTCCGGCTCCTTCCGGCATTTAGTTGCAGCGAGCCGTGTAGATCCGGCCGCGATGATCGCGATACTGGCAATAGCCATTGCGCAGGTTGCGAACCAGGAGGCCCGACCCGGCACCGACGGCCGCGCCGATCAGCGCACCCTTGCCGCCACCGACCAGGCCACCCACGCCGGCGCCGATCAGGCCGCCGCCCACGACATCCTGCTCGGTCGTCGTGCAGCCGCTGACAGCGACCACGGCAACCATGGCAATAATCATCTTCCGCATAGAAATGCTCCTCACTTTTGTCCTCACTTTTGGCAGTGCCAGCCGCCATTTAGCATGAAAAAACGGGTTTTGCCTGCACGATCTTACTGTTGTTTAAGATAGTCTTTTTCCGGGCGCTGGCCGTTCGAGGCGACAAGCATGCCGGAAACCTCCAAGGATGCGACCAGCGTGCCGTCGGGGCGCACGGTCCAGGCGATGCGGTCATAATCGTCCTCCAGCGCCGGATCGACGGCCAGGCATTTACCGATGATGCGGGGCGCCTGGCCCTGCACGTCGCCAAGGGCGAAGGGCCTTTCGGCAACGCAGGCTTGCATGGTCTCGAAGACGCTGACCGGGACTTCGAGTTCGCGGCAATCGGCCATTGCGCTCGAACAGCCGACGACGAAGAGCAGTGCGGCGATGTGTTCCATGGCTCCAGACCTCTCGCCGCAAACAACGAATCTGGGCAGACGAAAGTTCCGGGGCTGGATTTTAAAGTGTTGCGCCGGATGGATTGGAGGCGACGCTTCGAAGTTTCTGTCTTGATCCGTTCCAGGGATCAGGACAAATGCCAGGCAAAGGCCAACGCCACGGCGGCGAGAAGCGCGATGGCGCCGAGGCGGAGCCAAACATGGGACGACCGCGGCGCCGGCGCCGGCTCGGCATCCTGAAAGCCGCTCATCGAGACACGGGCGGCCTGCTCCAGCCTGTTCATATCGGCAACCATCATTCCAGTCTCCCAGGTCGCGCCGGGGCGCGGACGGGTTCCGGCGCACCGCCAGCCGGGAACTCAGGATCGGACTTTATGGTGAACAGCCGATTAAGGGCCTTCGCCGGCAAAGAAAGAGCCGGCGCGGTCAATCCGTCTCGAAATTTCCGTGCGGGACGGTGAGGCGGTATTCCATACGGCCTTTGCCGATCTCGAGCGTCGCGGAGCCATTCAGCGACATCGGCACCACACGCTCCAGCGCCACGCTGCCGAAACGCTTTTCGTTGCGCGGCGCGTCGCCCACCGCCTCCGTCCAGGTCAGCAAAAGGTTGGGCGCGGTTCCGGCTTCGGGTTCAAGCCTTGCGCTCACCTCGACATGACCGTCCGGCCGCGACAACGCGCCGTAACTCACGGAATTCACGGCCAGCTCATGCATGGCCAGGCCAATATGCAGGGCGGCGTTGGGATTGAGATAAGGATTCTCGCCCGCGAGCCGCAGGCTTTGCGCCAGATCGCTGCTGTAGCGGCCGACCTGGCCGGACACGAGCTCCCGCAGCGCAGCTCCCCGCCAGTTGGAGGATGTCACCAGGTCCTGCGAGGAGGCGAGCGATTGCAGCCGGCCGCGAAACCGCGCCAGGAACTCACCAAGCGTCTCGGTATAGCGGCCGGTCTGGGTCGCGATGCTCTGGATGATGGCCAGGAGGTTTTTCGACCGATGGCTCACCTCGCGCAGCAATGTCTTCAGCGTCTGCTCGCGACGTTTCTGCTCCGTCGTTTCCACCATCGTGGTCACGACGCCGAGCACTTCGCTGGCGTCGCCGCGATCCGCATCGATCCAGAGTTGGAACCAGCGGACGCCCTGGTTTCCCGGGATGCTGAGCTCGAGCTGGTCCGCGTTGCCGGATTCGATCACCTTGAGCTTGGCGGCTCTTATGCGTTCGGCCTGCGCCGGTGAAAGCACGTCCTTGCCGTCGGCGGTCTCGGACGCCCAGGGCGCGCGCATGTTGCGCGCCCAGACCGTTTTCATCTGCCGATCCTGGTAGAGTACCGAAATTCCAGCGTTGTGCAGGGCATGAAGCAACGCCCGTCCCACCTGCATCCCGCTTTCGGCGGGATGCATCGCGATCACTTCGCCATCCTGCTTCTCAACCCTGTCTTTCGTGGGACCCTCGGAAGGCATTGAAACATCCCCACTCGGTCCTTTGAACGGCTCAATCCGCAACTGGTTCCGCACGATGTCGATGCCCCGGATCGCGGGCTCCCCAAAAACGGTCCGCCGGACGGTGCTCTTTCGAGGCGCCGTCCGGCGGTGGCTGGAAACCGTTTGAGGGGTGCGGCTTCCAGTGTCGCGGTCAGGCTCGTCTGACGAGACCTGCGATGAGCGAAATCACCAGGAAGGCGAGGAAGATGAAGAACAGGATCTGCGCGATGCCAGCCGATGTACCGGCGATGCCGCCGAAACCAAGCGCGCCGGCAATGATCGCAACCACGAGAAATACGAGCGCCCAGTACAGCATGATGTGTCTCCTTGTTGTCGGAAAAAGAACGTGGCTCGGTGCCGTTTGTTCCACCATTTGCTGAAAAAGACGATCCCTCGAAAGGGCCTTTCAGAGTGCAAAAATTCAGGCGCCACGCGGGCGAGAAGGCCTAGCGTGGCGCTCTGATGAAGAGGGCTGCGGAAGTATTCAGGCGGCGGCCTTGGCCTGCCGGTCGAAGAACAGGGCCTGGCTGATCAAAGCCTTGACCATGTCGGGATTGAAAGGCTTGGTGACCAGGAAGGCGGGCTCCGGGCGCTCGCCGGTCAGCAGGCGTTCCGGGAAGGCGGTGATGAAGATGACCGGCACCGGCGTCGAGGACAGGATTTCGTTGACGGCCTCGATGCCCGAGCTGCCGTCGGCGAGCTGGATGTCTGCCAGTACCATTTTCGGCCTTGTCCTGCCGAACATGGCCACCGCCTCGGCATGCGTGCGCGCCGTGCCGACGACGCGGTGGCCGAGGCTTTCGACCATCTCCTCGATGTCCATGGCAATCAGCGGCTCGTCCTCGATGATCAGCACGTCGGTCGCGACCTGCCGCGAAATCTCGCTGCTTGCCTGGGCCAGCAGCTCCGAGAACTCCTCCTCGTCGACATCGAGAATTTCCGCCGCCTCATCCTCGCTGAAACCCTCGACGGCAACCAGAAGGAAAGCCTGCCTCGGCAGGGGCGCTATCGCATTGAGATTGGCCGCAGCCCTCTGCTCCCAGGCCGTCTGCGCCTGTTCCTGCGGTACGCGGATGGCCACGGACGTGAACAGCCTGGCAAAGACCTTGTACAGCGCGATCCGGTCGCTGGATGCTTCGGGGAAGATATTGATATCGGCGATGATGGCTTCCAGCATCGCGGCGACCAGCGCGTCACCGCTCTCCTGCGATCCCGATACCGCGCGTGAGAAACGGCGCAGGAACGGAAGATGCGGAGCGATGGTTGCGGACAAACTCATTATTGACGTCTCCCTCAGATGACGTTGCACGTTCAAGGCGATGCTGACTGCAAGCCCCTGAAAATCAAACGCCGGCTTCCGGAAAAAGTTCCGCAGGCTGCGGAACTAAATTAGCAGGCGGGCGTTTCGGGGTCTCGGGATGGGCAGCCAGACGAGAGTTCCGCTTGCGTTGTGGTGTGAAGTAGAAGAGCGGTCCGCGTGCTGGAAACTAGGGCTAACATGAAAGAAATGTCGAAAAAACAGATGGCTGATGCCGCAAGCAGGCGTCGGAACGGGGATGGCAACCCGCTCGGAGCAAACTCCGAAATTGCCCGCAAGCTCAAGCAATATTATGACGAGCTGGTCTCGGACCACGTGCCGGACCGCTTCTCCCAGTTGCTCAGCCAGTTGGAACAGGCCGAACCTGCCCGGAAAAAGGACTGAGGCATGGCGGCGGTATCCCAGAGCTTCAAGACCGACCTGCTCGGCGCGATCCCGAGCCTGCGTGCCTTTGCCGTGTCGCTGACGCAAAATGCCGACCGGGCCGACGACCTCGTCCAGGAAACACTGGTGAAGGCGTGGGACAAGCATGAGAGTTTCCAGCCGGGCACCAACCTGAAGGCCTGGCTGTTCACCATCCTGCGCAACGAATTCTATTCGCAGATGCGCAAGCGCGGCCGCGAAGTGCAGGACAGCGACGGCATCATGACCGCCAGGCTCGCCGTTCATCCGGCCCAGCATGGCCAGCTCGACCTCAAGGATTTCCGCGGCGCGCTGGAGCAACTGCCCGAGGACCAGCGCGAGGCCATTATCCTGATCGGCGCCTCCGGCTTCTCCTATGAGGAAGCCGCCGAGATCTGCGGCTGCGCGGTCGGCACGATCAAGAGCCGGGTCAGCCGGGCCCGCACGAGGCTGCAGGAGATCCTCAAGATTTCCGGAGAGGATGAATTCGGCCCCGACGCGATCTCGGCGCAGGTGACGGGTTCGAACGCGGCGTGAGCAGAACCTCCGTCATGGCGCCCGCTGGAGCGATGGCCGTCACACCGCCTTAGCTTGCCTCCAGGCCATGGCCACGGCTTCGATCAGATCGTCGCCCGAGTAGGGCTTGGTCACCAGCCTTATTTCCGGGAACGAGACCTTCACCTCGTCCGAATCCGAATAACCGGAAGCGAACACGAACGGCACGCCCTCGCTGCGCAGCCGCGCGGCGAAATCCAGGGTCGAGACGCCGCCAAGCATCAGATCGACAACGGCGGCATCGAAGCGGGAAGGCAACGCCTGCTCGCCGATCTCGCCCAGATCGCGCGCGATCGTCACATCCGCGGCGCCATGGTCCCGGCAAAGCTGCTCGACATCCATCGCGATCAGAAACTCGTCCTCCAGAACGAGAATACGCAGTCCGTGAAGCAATGCTGGCACTTATCGATGTCTCCTCGGCAGGCCGCACTCATGCGCGGAACTCGCCGCCATGTCATTTAAAAAAGACATGGGGTCCACCTTGCGGAACCCCTGCCGGTCTCAGGCGTTTCCCTGCGCCCATCAGGGCAGGGATTTCGAAGAGGGGTCGAAATGTCGAGCCAAAGCGCACGCCAGTTTGCCAGCCGTCAATATCCTTGCGAAAAGTGCCCGTTGCGGCCCTTGCCCGCTTTCCGTGAGTTCGACAAGCAGGAACTGTCATTCATCAGCACCTTCAAGCGCGGTGAACTTGCGGTCGACAAGGGGGCGACGGTCCTGGTCGAAGGCAGCCACAGCGCCCATCTCTACACGGTGCTGTCGGGCTGGGCGTTCCGCTACAAGCTCTTGCCCGACGGGCGGAGGCAGATCCTCAATTTTTCCATGCCCGGCGACCTCATCGGCCTCCAGGGAAGCCTGATGGGCGAGATGCAGCATTCCGTCGAAGCCCTGTCGCCGATGCTGCTTTGCGTCTTCGAACGCGATCAGTTGCAGGAACTCTATCGCAACCACCCCGGCCTTGCCTACGACATAACCTGGATCGCTTCGCGCGAGGAGCGCATGCTGGACGAGAACCTGCTGAGCGTCGGCCGCCGCACGGCACTGGAACGCGCCGCCTATCTCATCGCCTTCATCGCCAGCCGGGCTCGCGGCGCGGGCCTCAACGGCAAGACGCCGGTGCGGATCCCCATCACGCAGCAGCATATCGCCGACACGCTCGGCCTCTCGCTTGTCCATACCAACAAGACGATCCGCAAGCTGATGGACCGCAACTTGGTCATATGGCGGGACGGCGGCTGCGAGGTCATTGATGCCGACCGACTGAGGCAACTCGCCCGATGGGAGGGCCTAGGCGAGGAACGCAGACCGCTGATATAGAACGCCTTGAGCCGCGAAGACTGGAACTTTGACGCCGAACGGACATTGAGACCGAAGCAAACGCAAGGAGTTGGACAATGGCAACCGCTGCCGGCAAATCCGCCACGAACGAAGCCACTACCGCCGATCTGGAGGCCGATATCGAGCAACTGAAAGCGGATATCCAGAAACTCACCGAGCAACTCGCCAAGACAGGTCAGCACGGCTATGGCGCGGCTCGCCGCGCCGCCGCGGATGGCGTCGAACAATTGCGCGCGCAGGGCGAGGCCGCGTTCGAGAGCATGCGGGGAAGCGCCGAGGACATGGAAGCGCAGCTGATAGCCAAGGTGCGCGAGAAGCCGGTGACGTCGCTGGCGATCGCGGCGGGCGTCGGTTTCCTCTTCGCCCTGCTTTCCCGCCGCTAGCCTCAGATGGATATGCTTGCCTCGCTGATCTCGGCCCTTGCCTCGGGCGAGGCCAAGGCCGCCTTGCAGAGAGCGCGTATGACGGCAGTCCTCTATGGGCTTGCCGCCGTTCTTGCCCTGTGCGGCGTCGGCTTCCTCATCGGCGCCGGCTATATCTGGGTGGCGGCGCGCTTCGGGCCGCTTGCGGCCAGCCTCGGCTTCGGCATCGGGTTCCTGGTTATTGCCGGGCTCATCCTTGTCATCCACAAGCTGGCGGCCAGCGCTCGCGCCAGGCGGCGCGCGCGCGCGCGGCAGGCCGACATGACGGCGATGGGCATTGCCGCCGGGCTGACCTTGCTCCCCGCTTTGCTCAGGAGCAAGGCCGGGCTGGGGGCGGTTGTCGCACCCGCTCTCGCGGTCGTCGCCTACGCCATATATCGTGAGAACGCGAGGCCCAGGCCGCCAAATGCGGACCCGGAGGAAAGGCCTTAGCCGTGCTTCCCAAATGCCGCGGTCCGCGATCGTTCGTCGGATGAACCGCGGCAGCTTTGCCGCCGGATCGGGAACTTCCATAACAAAGGCCGTTAGCGGATGGAGGCGTCTGCCGCCCCGCGATTATGGAGACCAATGGTGACAAAGGTCGTAGCCGAAGACAAAGCACGCCAAGGGCGTTGGGGCTGGCATGCGCTCAGGATCCTTATCGCCGGCCTCCTGCTTGCCTTCATCGCTTGGGGGGTGGTCGAGTTTTACGGCGAACAGATCAAATCGCCGACGACGCAGCAGACTGTGCCGGAAGCGCCGCCCGCGGCGCAAAAATCCGTCCAGGGCGGCTGACCCCCCGCATCACGCCGCCCTTGCCTGCGCATTGCTTGCCGGAACGAGCACCTTCAGCGCGCCGGGGTGGATTTCGATCGTTGTCTCGCGCTCCAACCTGATCAGTTCGCCATCCAGAACCGCGCTGAACCTTTTGGCCGGCGAGTGGATTTTCAGCACAGCCCGGTCGGCCTGATGAACTTCGACATGCGCGCTCTGGCGCCACCGGCCGCGCAGCATGTCCAGCAAAAGCTTAGCCAGATGGTGACGCTGGCGCGCCACGCTGACATAGACGCCGAGCACGCCGCCGGAAGGGTTGTCGGCATAGGGCAGATGGCCTTCGCCGAACAGATTGTTTGAGATGCCGATGCCGGTCGCGCGGGTGACGATCTCGGCCTTGCCGATACTCAGGCTGACCTTGAGCGCGGGCGGATTCTTGATGGCCGTCCATGCGGCGCGCACGGATGCCCGCATCTTCCCAAGCCTCGAGCCGAACTCCATCTTTTCGCGCAGTTGAACCATCTTGGCGTGCATGCCGACGGAGAACTGATGCACGAAGGGCCGGCCGTTCGCACTGGCCATGTCGACCGCGATCACGTCGCCATCTGCGAAGGATTGCAGCGCCGCCTCCAGGGTCTGCGGGATACCCAGTCCGCGCGCGAAAAGGTTCATGGTCCCGGCGGGCAAGATGGCCAGCGCCTTCTTTTTGTTCATGAGAAGGGACGCCGCGGTGGAAATCGTGCCATCGCCGCCTCCGGCAAGAACGACGTCGACATTGCGCTTGGCAATGGCCTTTTCGAGGGCAGCCGCGATATCGCGGCCGGCAACAACATCGATCTCGACCGAGTGCCCAGCCGCTTCGAGCGTTTCCCGTACCCGGCCAGCGAACGCGTCCAGGTCGAGGGTGCGTAAGGTTCCCCCGTCCCGGTTCAGAATCGCAGCAAATCGCATGCCCCACTCCGTCTTCGGGCCGAGCGCCCGGCCGCAGGCGGCAACGAAAAGGCCGCGCAAAGGTTCCCCGGAAGAACGGGAATCCCGGGCGGCGCGAGGCATGGCTTTTTGGGAACAACGCCTCGGTCACGACGTTGTGAAACTGTCGAACAAGCCGGGTTGGGCATCCGCGCCAAGGCGCGATGGTCAAGACACGGCATGCATGAATCAGGCATGAGGAGAGATGATATGATCCGCACGCTCTTTGCGACCACCGCGCTCGCGACATTGCTTGCAACCGGCGCATTTGCGCAAACCGTAACGCCGGCTCCGGCCCAGGCTCCGGCAGCCGAAAGCGCGGCGCCCGTGGCGCCCGCCGACGGTGCTCTGATGACCAACATCATCGGCGAGTCCGTTTATAACGGCAGCGGCGACGACGCCCAGAACATAGGTAAGGTCGACGATGTGGTGTTCGATTCCACCGGCAAGGCCAAATCCGCCATTATTGGAGTAGGCGGGTTTCTTGGTGTCGGGAAAAAGGATGTGGCCTTCGATTACAGCAAGCTTGAATGGGCCGAAAAGAACGGCGACCGTTGGCTGGTGGCCAAGACCACCAAGGATGAACTGAACGCCCAACCGGCTTTCGACAGCAAGGCTTATGATGCCGAGCCTGCGCAGTCCACCGATGCCACGCAGCCGGCGGCGACCGATTCCGCAGGCATACAGAAACAGGCGGCTTCGCAACCGGCCCAGCCGGTGAAGAAGGCGGATGGCAATCTCGCCTCCAACATTATGGGCGAGTCGGTCTATAACGGTACCGCGGACGACGCCCAGAAGATCGGCGACGTGAAGGACATCGTGCTTGCCAAGGACGGCAAGGCCGAGTCCCTGGTGATCGGCGTCGGTGGCTTCCTCGGCATCGGCACGAAGAACGTCACCTATGACTTCGCCAAGGCAAAATGGGCGGAGAAGAACGGCGACCGCTGGCTGGTGGCCGAGACGACGAAGGAGGAACTGCAGGCGCAGCCCGACTTCAACCGCAAGGCCTATGATCCGGCGCCCGGCTCGACGACGGCTGCAGCCAATGCGCCGGCCACAACGACGCCTGCCGTGGCATCGTCCGATACAACGGCCGACAAGGAAGCCAAGCCGGCTCAGCCAGCCCAATCGAGCGCCGAGACAAAGCCTGCGACGCCACCGGCCCAGAGCACAGCTGAAGACACTGGCGCCACTGCCGCCGACCAGACCAAGACTGCCTCAATCGACAAGTCGACGCTTACCGAAATGCCGATGGGGAATATCAGGGGCGACGACCTCAAGGGCACGACGGTCTATGGCGCCAATGATGCCAGGATCGGCGAAATCGGCGACGTCGTACTGACGCCCGACAGCAAGCCGGACGCGGTAATCGTCGACGTGGGCGGCTTCCTCGGCATCGGCGCAAAGGAAGTCGCGGTCGGCATGGACAAGCTCAAATTCATGACGGACAAGGACGGCAAGAAATACCTCTACACCAACTTCACCAAGGAGCAGCTCGAGAAGCAGACCGCCTACGACAAGGGCAGCTACGCCGAGAAGCGCGACCAGCAGCGCATGATCTTCAGCGATTGAGGCGGACCGCACCAACCGAGAGAGCCCGCGCCTGCCGTGGCGCGGGCTCTCTCATGTCGCGGAGGAAGGCCGGCCGGCGACATAGCCGGCCACCCCGTCTTCCGTCAGTTCCGCCAATGCCAGCGACTGATCGAGGTGAGCAGCACGCCAGGCGAGCATCTTCTCCGCGAACTCAAGCCGCCTCGACAGATAGGCCGGATCGTTGGCGACGTCGCGGAGCTCGCCCGGATCTTGCGCCAGGTCGTATAGCAGCGGAGGCAGGCCGCCGCCGAAATGTACGTATTTGAAGTCGGCCGTGCGGATGACGGCCAAGTTGCAGTCGCGCGACTCCATGCCGAAATGGCGTTCCGCTTCGCCGCCGGCGATCGTGCGGAAATCGAACTCCCAGTGCGCGGCGTCGCGCCACCCGGCTGGCGTCTTGCCATCAAGCCATGGCGCGAGGGATCTGCCGTCAAGATGATGCCGTGGCGCGGCACCGATCAATTCGAGCAAGGTCGGAAAGACGTCGACGGCCTCGGTGAAACGGTCGACGGATGAACCGGCCGCGGCTCTCCGGCGCGGGTCGCGGATGATCAGCGGTATGTGGTAGCTGGCGTCGAAGAAGCCGCCCTTGCCGAGCATGAAATGGTCGCCCATCATCTCGGCGTGGTCGGAGGTGAGCACGATGACGGTGTCGTCCCATGCGCCTGCCTCGCGCAGTTCCTGCCAGATGCGGCCGAGCTGCGCGTCGACCTCCGAAATCATGCCATAGTAGATCGCGCGGATACGGCGGAAATTCTCCTCGCTCCAGTCCGGCACGCCGCCCGCCATGCCCGGAACGAATTTCGTTCTTTTCTGGAGGGCGAGATCGTAGGCGAGATAGGGGTGGCTTGCGGCTTCGGCTTGCCGGTCCGCCGCGCGCTTGAAGGCAGGACCTTCAGCCGGATCGTACATGGTGTTGTATGGTTCCGGCACGATGAAAGGCGGGTGCGGACTGATGAAGGAGATATGCGCGAACCATGGCGCGCGCTTCTCCTGCTCGCCAAGCCAGCGGATGAACTCGCCGGCCAGGAACGCGGTCGGCGTCTGTTCCTTCGAATAGACCGGCGGCGCGTTGGTCACGTCGCGTTCCGCCTGCCCGATGGCCGGACGGTGGATATCCGGGCTGCCGGCGCGGGTGTCGATGCCCTGCGCCCGCAGCCAGGACAGCCACTGCTTCTGATGCTCGGGCAGGGCCTGGCGCACGGTGAAGCCCGGCAGCACGTCTTCGTAGCTGCGCAGCCGCGGATCCCCGGCCGCAAGGTGGCGCGGATCGAGCGAGACGTCGGTGTAGCCGAACAGGGTCGGATCGTAGCCGGCCGCGCGCGCCGAAAGCGCGATATTGCCATGGCGCGCATCGAGCGGCGTGCCGTTGCGGCAGACGCGGTTGTTCATCTGGTAGAGGCCGGTGTAGAGGCAGGCGCGGGCCGGCGAGCAGGGTGCTGCCCCGCCATAGTGACGGCGGAAGAGCACGCCCTCGGCCGCGAGCGCATCCGCATTCGGCGTCCTCACGACCGGATGGCCAGCCGCCGACAGGCAATCGCCGCGCCACTGGTCGCAGGTGATGAGGAGAACATTCGGGCGGCGAAGCTGCTGGTCCAAGATCGTTTCCTTGTGAGGCGCCCAGATGGAACGGAAATCATCCGCGTTGCAAGCCAATGCCGGTGATAGAATGGTGAACATATTTCGAACAGTCGTTCACTATTATGATACAGTCCATTCTGTGTTTGCCCGCTTTGCCGCCGGCCTGCCTATCCTCATATTGGCGTGGACAGCGGCGAGGGCCGCACAAGAACAAGGGAAGGAGCACGATCATGCTCAATCAGATCAAGGGCCTGCATCACGTCACCTCGATGGCGAGCGACGCACGCCGCAACAATGAGTTCTTCACGAAAAAGCTCGGCCTGCGCCGGGTGAAGAAGACG
>RXJA01000519.1 GCA_003963455.1 Hyphomicrobiales bacterium | reverse complement strand
ACACAATGGTCCGCG
Organism: Hyphomicrobiales bacterium; assembly: GCA_003963455.1. Lineage (GTDB taxonomy): Bacteria > Pseudomonadota > Alphaproteobacteria > Rhizobiales > Rhizobiaceae > Mesorhizobium. The sequence goes on along the minus strand of RXJA01000519.1, from coordinate 12,101 downwards.
TCGCCGATATCGACCAGTCGCTCGATTTCTACTGCAACAAGCTCGGCCTGAAGGAAGTGCGCCGCTATGAAAACCAGCAGGGGCGCTACACGCTGATCTTCCTCGCCGCGCCCGAAGACGAGCAGAGCGGCATCAGCGAGAAGGCGCCGCTGGTCGAGCTGACCTACAATTGGGACCCGGAAGACTACAAGGGCGGCCGCAATTTCGGCCACCTCGCCTATGAGGTCGACGACATCTACGCCACCTGCCAGAAGCTGATGGACAACGGCGTGACCATCAATCGTCCGCCGCGCGACGGCAACATGGCCTTCATCCGCTCGCCGGACGGCATCTCGATCGAGCTCCTGCAGAAGGGCCCCGCCAAGGCAAAGGCCGAGCCCTGGGCCTCGATGCCCAACACCGGGGTCTGGTAAGCGGCGATTTGAGCAACGGCCGCTGGCGCTTCGCCAGACCTTGCCTATCTATCGCGAATTGGCGCCAGCCTCATCCAGGCTGGCGTTTCTTCATCCGCCAGGAGAATTTCATGCCGACCAGCCGCGCCGACGTCGCCACCGAACATGCCAGCCGCTACCTGCAGCAACTCTGCAAGCACTGGTCGCATAAATTCCCGGTCGAATTCGACCCGCGGCACGGCGCCATCCAGCTTTCGATCGGCCGCACAGTGATGGACGCTGACGACCAGGCGCTTCATATCGCTCTGGCCGCCGACGACGAAGCTTCGCTGGGACGGCTGGAGACGGTGGTTGCCGACCACATCAAGCGCTTCGCCTTCCGCGAGGAATTGACTTTCGACTGGCAAAAGGCCGCCTGACAATCGGCGATCAGGCGCCTGCCTTGCCGGCCATTTCGAGCAGCGCCAGCACGCTGCGCCAGTTCCGCGCCGTGCCCGGCACTTTCAGCGTACGTGGGATGAGGTTGGCGAACACGGACTTTCCAAGCCCGTCCGGCGCGTGCAGGTAAAGCACGTCGTCCTTGATATCGAAGCGTTCCGGGCCGGTGCATTTGTCGGCGAGCCGCTGCGCCTCCTCCTGCGTCGGCTCCCGGTCCAGCGCATAGGCGTGCAGCTTGGTCGGGTCGCCGGCGATCTCGGGATAGGGGTTGTTTTTCACCAGCCGCTCCAACCAGCCTGCGTCGCGCACCATCATACGCGAGTTGAAGCCCCACTTCTTCTCGAAAGCCGCCTCGATTTCCTTGCTCAGCGCCGCCGCATCCCCATTATTCGCCCGGAACACGACATTGCCGCTCTGCACATAGGTCGCGACATCGGCAAAGCCGAGGCTTTCGAAGAAGGCTTTGAGCTCCGCCATCTTTACGATGCGGTTGCCGCCGACATTGATGCCGGAAAACAGCGCGACGAAGACCGTGCTTTTCTTTGCGCTCATATGATGAAACCCGCCAGCGTCTCGTTGTCCGTGATGTCCTGATACTGGACGCCCTCGGCGTCGAAATTGGCCTTCAGCAGGTCGAAATTGCGCCGGTCCTTGGTCTCGATGCCGATCAGCACCGAACCAAAATTGCGCGCCGACTTCTTCAGGTACTCGAAACGGGCGATGTCGTCGTCGGGACCGAGCATTTCGAGGAAATCCCGCAGCGCGCCAGGCCGCTGCGGGAAGCGGATGATGAAATACTTCTTCAGCCCCTCGAAGCGCAACGCCCGCTCCTTCACGTCCGGCAGCCGCTCGAAGTCGAAATTGCCGCCGGAGACGACAGCGACGATGGTCTTGCCCCTGATCTCCTTGCGCGAAAAATCCTTGAGCGCGTCGATCGCCAGCGCGCCAGCCGGCTCCAGCACGACGCCCTCGACATTGAGCATCTCGATCATGGTGGCGCAAAGCCGGTTTTCCGGAACCAGCCGGACGGCGTCGGCGGCGAAGTCCTTGAGGTGGCGCAGCGGCTCGCGGCCGATCTCGGCCACCGCGGCGCCGTCGACGAAATTGTCGACCTTGGCGAGTTTCACCCGCTTGCCGCCGGCAAGGCTCTCGCGCAGGCTCGGCGCGCCCGCGGGCTCGCAGAACACGAAGCGCGGCTCGCGATGCTGGTCGGCGAAATAGTGGGTCACCCCGGCGGCAAGGCCTCCGCCTCCCACCGGCAGCATGACGATGTCGGGCGTCCGCCCGGCCGGCATCTGGGCCGCGATCTCATAGGCAACCGTCGCCTGCCCCTCGATGATGTCCTTGTGATCGAAGGGCGGCACCATATGAGCGGCCGCACTTTCGGTGAATTCTAAGGCGGCGCGGTAGCAATCGTCGAAAAAGTCGCCGACCAGCCTGATCTCGACGAAATCGCCGCCGAACAGCCGCGTCTTGTCGATCTTCTGCTGCGGCGTCGTCACAGGCATGAACACGACGCCTCGCTTGGCAAAATGGCGGCAGACGAAGGCAAAGCCCTGCGCGTGGTTGCCGGCCGAGGCGCAGACGAACAGCTCCGCATTGTTGCCGGCGGCGAGCGCCTTGCGGAAGAAGTTGAAGGCGCCCCTGATCTTGTAGGAACGCACCGGAGTCAGGTCCTCGCGCTTCAAAAGGATGCGGGCGCCAGTCTTCTTCGACAGATAGTCGTTTTCCTGCAGCGGCGTTTCCGGAAAGATTCCGCGGATCGCTTCGGCGGCCACGGCAACGCGGGCGGAAAAGCTGTTCACCACAAGTCCCTCATTTTTGATCGCGTCCACACGCGCCGGGACAGCCATGTCCCGCGCGGAAAACCTTCCTGCCGCCGTTTTGGCTTTCGCGCAACACTCCGGTGACGGTCGCCCGGCGCGAAGCGGATTTCCGCTGGACACGACTTACTTTAGCCGCACTTGACCTGTGGGGGAGTTTCTCGCGGAGGTGGACGGCCAATCCCGGCCGCAGTGGAAGTGCCAGCGGAAGTGTCGACGTGCGGTTGAAGACGATTTTGATCATTGCCCTTGCGCTGCTGACGGCAGGCTGCGCGGGTCACCAGGCGCAGGAAATCCTGGGCAGCGTCGTCGTGCCGACCCAGGCTACCGAGATCGCGGGCAACCATTCGATCTTCATCGCCACCACTCGTAAGCCATCCAGCGACCCGAACAAGGTTTTTGACGGCGAACGCTCGGCGACGTTGAATTATGCCCGTGTCAGCGTGACTGTTCCGCCCGTCCATCAGGCCGGCCAGATCGAGCGCCGTTCGCGCGGCACATCGGACGACCCGACCAAGTACTTCATGGCCTCCGAAGTGGTCGGCTACGACACGCAGCCGAAATTCGCCAGCGCTCTCAATGCCGACATCGCCGCCCGCGGCGGCCGCGTGATGGTGTTCGTCCACGGCTACAACACCGGCTTCGACGATGCCGTCTACCGGCTGACCCAGATCGTCCACGATTCCGGCTATCCGGGCACGCCGGTGCTGTTTTCCTGGGCTTCCGGCGCCAAGACGACCGACTATGTCTATGACAAGGAAAGCGCCGCGGCCGCCCGCGACCAGTTGGAAGTGACGCTGAGGATGCTGGCGCAGACCGGCGCCCGGCGCATCGACATCGTCGCCCATTCGATGGGAACCTGGGTGACGATGGAGACGCTGCGCCAGCTCGCCATCACCGGCGACCGCGATCTGAGCGGCAAGCTCGGCGACGTGGTGCTCGCCTCGCCCGACATCGACGTCGACGTCTTCAAGAGCCAGATGCGCCGCTACGGCAAGCCGGACAAGCCCTTCATCCTGCTCCTGTCGGATGACGACCGGGCGCTGAGGCTCTCCGGCCTGATCGCCGGCTCGCGGCCGCGCGTCGGTGACTACAGGGATGCCGCCGACCTCGCTTCCTATGGCGTCACGGTGGTCGACCTTTCCAAGGTCAAGGGCAGCGACAGCTTCAATCACACCAAGTTCGCCGACAACCCTGAACTGGTGAAGATGATCGGCCAGCGTCTGCGCGAGGACGATGGTTTTGCCAGCGACCGCGACGTCACCGACCGCATCGGCCAACTGGCGACGCAGTAACCGTATCCGCGCGGTTTTCCGCATCGCGTCGACTTTGAACTGGACCCGGCAGCCCTCTGGCCTTATCGCAATAGCTGAGAGGTTGCCACCCTTGGGGGACCCCAGGTGATCGTGCGTGTTAGGATCGTGCTTGGCCTTGCGATTGCGCTCGCCGTCAGTGGCTGCGCCGGCCAGGGCGCGCATGACCTTCTGAACCGCAAGGCGGTTGCGGCGCCCGCCTCCGATATCGCCGCCAGTCACGGGATCTACGTCGCCACGACCCGCCAACAGGCGACCAAGGACCCGCGCCAGGTGTTCGATGGTGATCGCTCGCTGACCACCAGCTATGCCCGCGTCGACGTCACCGTGCCGAAGATCCATCAGGTCGGCGCGATCGAGCGCGCCAAGGGCTCCGCCGACTCCAACCCGGCCAAGCAATTCACGGCGACCGATGTCGTCCGCTATGGCGACGCGCAGCAATTCGCCAAGGCGGTCGGCGCCGACATCTCCATGCGCGGCGACCGCGCCCTGGTGTTCGTGCACGGCTTCAACAACGGTTTCGACGACGGCGTCTATCGGCTCACGCAGATCGCTCATGACATGAAATATCCCGGCACGCCGGTGCTGTTCTCATGGGCATCGAGCGCCAAGACCACCGGCTACATCTACGACAAGGACAGTTCGACCGCTGCGCGCGACGATCTCGAGGCGACGCTGAGGATGCTCGCCCGCACACGCGTCAAGAGCATCGACATCATCGCCCATTCCATGGGAACCTGGCTGACGATGGAGGCCCTGCGGCAGCTCGCCATCACTGGCGACCGGGACCTCGACGGCAAGCTCGGCTATGTCATCCTCGCTTCGCCCGATATCGACGTCGATGTCTTCAAGAAGCAGATGATCCGCTACGGCAAGCCGGACAAGCCGTTCGCGATCCTGCTTTCGGGTGACGACCGGGCGCTGAAACTGTCGAGCTTCATTTCAGGCGACAAGCCGCGCGTCGGCGACTACGGCAACGCGGCGGATCTTGCCAACTATGGCGTGACGGTCGTCGACCTGACCCAGACTAAGGGCGGCGACGGTGGTTTGAACCATGCCAAATTCGCCGACAATCCAATACTTGTGCAATTGCTGGGCAATCGCCTGCGCACACCGGCCGGCCTTGCTTCGGACGAGCCCAGCCCGACGCAGCTCAACAATATCGGCCAGGATCTCGGCAAGGCCGTCGGCTCGGTCGCCGAGGTCGTCATCACCACGCCGTTCAAGGTGCTGACCATCGCGACCGGGGGATGACTTGCCCTGGAGCGTTTCACCGTTCACGGAAACGGCGAACCGCTCTATCTCCTTGTTTTTACGCAATTCCGGACGGAAAACCGCTCACACTTTTCCTGGAATTGCTTTAGATAAAGAGGTCGACCTTCTGGAAGGTCGTCACGTCCACCAGGCCTACATCCGAGATCCTTAGCTCCGGAATAACCACCAGCGCCAGCAGCGAGTGCTGCATATAGGCGTTGTTGAGCGAGCAGCCGACCTTGCGCATGGCCTCGGTCAATTGCTCGGCCTTCGCCGCGACGATCTCGGCGCGTTCGTCGGACATCAGGCCGGCGATCGGCATCTCGACCAGCGCTAGTTCCTTGCCCTTCGAATAGAGCACCACGCCGCCGCCCACCTCGCCCAGCCGGTTGACGGCCAAAGCCATGTCTTCCTTGTTGGTGCCGACGACGATGATGTGGTGCGCGTCATGCGCCACGCTGGACGCCATCGCGCAGTCTTCCACATAGCCGAAACCGGAGACGAAAGCATTGGTGACGCCGCCCGTGCCGCGATGGCGCTCGACCAGGGCGATCTGGCAGATGTCGTTGCGGCGGTCCATGGCGACCAGCCCGTCCTCGACGGGGAGGTCGGCCTCCAGCGCCCGCGTCGGCGCCTGGTTCTCGATCACGCCGATCACCCGCGCCCGCACCTCGTTGGCGCCTTGCGGCGCGGCGATGTCGAAATCCTTCGCCGCGAGCTTCTTGCCGAGCTTGACCGTGTTCTTCGCGGACTGCGGATAGTCATAGGCAGGGATGTCGATCTCGAGCTTGCCGGCCTTCGCCAGCCTGACGCCGCGGCCATAGACCTCGTCTATGGCCATCTGGGCAAGGTCTGAAACGATCAGCAGATCGGCCAGACGCCCCGGCGCGATGGAGCCGATTTCGCGCTCCAGCCGGAAATGCTGGGCGGTGTTGAGCGTCGCCATCTGGATCGCCGTCACCGGCTTCAGGCCCTGTTGAATGGCATGCCGCACCACCCGGTCCATGTGGCCTTCATGCACGAGTGTGCCGGAATGGCTGTCATCGGTGCACAGGACGAAGTTGCGCGGGTCGATGCCGTCTTCGGTCACCGCCTTGATCTGCGCCGCGACGTCGTACCAGGCCGACCCCAGCCTCAGCATCGCCTTCATCCCCTGGCGCACACGGGCGATCGCGTCCTCGGCGCGCGTGCCTTCATGGTCGTCCTCCGCCCCGCCCGCGACATAGCCGTGGAACGGCAGGCCTAGATCCGGCGAGGCATAGTGGCCGCCGACTGTCTTGCCGGCCTTGACCGTCTCGGCGATCTCGCCGGACATCACCGGATCGTTGGCGGCCACGCCTGGAAAATTCATCACTTCGCCGAGCCCGATGATGTTTTCCCAGGTCATCGCCTCGGCGACATCGGCCACCGTCAATTCGGCGCCGGCATGCTCCAGCCCCGGCGCCGACGGCACGCAGGACGGCATCTGCACATGCACGTTGACCGGCATCGCGACCGCCTCGTCATGCATCAGCCTAACGCCCGGCAGGCCGAGCACATTGGCGATCTCATGCGGATCGATGAACATCGAGGTGGTGCCGTGCGGGATCACCGCGCGGCAGAACTCCGTCACCGTCACCATCCCGCTTTCGACATGCATATGAGCGTCGCAAAGGCCGGGCACCAGGTAGCGCCCGCCGGCGTCGACGACCTTCGTCCCCTGCCCGATGGCGTGGCTGGCATTTGGCCCGCAATAGGCGAAGCGGCCGGCGGCGATCGCGATGTCCGTGCCGGGGATGATCTCGCCCGAATGGACGTTCACCCAGCGCCCGTTGCGGATGACCAGGTCGGCGGGCCTGCGTCCCGTCGCGACATCGACAAGATGCGTCGCGACCTCTGTCCACGGCTTCGGTTTTGCGGCGCTCGTCGGCTTGGCGTTCGTCATCGGCTGAGTCCTCTGCAGAGGCCACTTTGGCAAATGTCGGTCTCCGGAGCCAGAGCGACAGGTCGTAAACCACTGTTGCACAGATGCAATTCCGTTTCACGCCGAATGGGACTAGTCTGTGCCCAGGAGTCTTTCGGAACCGCCATTTCGGAGCGCTCGATGCGTCGACTGACGCTTGCCAGTGCCGGCTTTCTTGCCTTGCTGCCCGGGTCCGCCTGGGCGGCGGATCTGGGCGCTGACCTGCCGATGACCGCGCCGGGGTTCGACTGGACCGGCTACTATGCCGGCATGCAGGCCGGCTACGGCTGGGGCCGGTCCGACATCACGGGCAACGATGGCGGTCCATTTTCGGCGAAGCCCGATATCGACGGCGGTTTCGTCGGCGGCCATGTTGCCGGGCTCTGGCAGTTCGATCAGGCTGTGCTCGGCGCCGAGGCCGACCTCAACTATGCCTCGATCGACGGTACCGCCGACGCCGGCCCGGCAAACACGTTCGGCACCGACGTCAAGTGGTTCGGATCGGTCAACGCCAAGGCCGGTTACGCGGTGGATCGCCTGCTGATCTACGGCATTGGCGGCGTCGCTTTCGCCGGCATCGAAACCTCGCAGGTGGCAGGCACGAGCTATGCTCGCACCCGCACCAGCACCGGCTGGACGCTCGGCGCCGGCGTCGATTACGCGTTGACCAACAATGTCGTCGTCGGCGCGCAATACCGATACTACGATTTCGGCAAGGAGCATTTCGATGCTTCGGACACCTTCACCGAGCGCGACCAGGACGTGAAGCTGCAGACGCTTGGCGTGAATTTCAGCTATAAATTCTGAAATCTGCCGCCGCCGCGACACCGCGGAAGCCCATCTCGTGCCATGTCTTGAAAATCAGGCGGCCGGCGCCCGCAGGGGGCGGGGGAATGGGTAGGAGCCTGATGGACGCCGGCCTCGGCGGATCATTCCGCCTAAAGAACTCTAGCGATCACGCGGTGGGCCGTAATTCCGCGATCGCGCCACTTTTCCAACCGCCCTACCTTGCTGGGGCCGGGTGTGCGACATGCGCCGACAGGCCCGCGACGGTCAGGATCGCTCCGAAACCGTCTTTCCCCGCGGCATGGCGGCCAGGCACTCCTCCAGCCGCCGAAGCCGGGCTTTCTGCCAACGCAGCGTGTGCGCGACCTCGTGCAGGTTCCATTTTGCCTTCGAATTGGCTGCCTCGATCAACCCCCGCTCGAGCCGATCGATCTCACGGCGCAATTGACGCGCCTCCGCCTCCCGCAGCCCTCTGATCCAGCCTGCCCCGCGCATGGTCTTTCACCACCAAAAGCCAGCCTGAGGGTCGCAGACAAACGCTAATGAGATCGGTTTGGAGAAACTACCATTTTAAACATTACTAATATTGCATTCGCACTGTTGGTGGCGCGGCGGCGGCCCGCACAAACCGCGCCCGGTCCGAAACATCGCTTGACGGCTCATATCAGGCGTCTGAAAAGGGCACGCCTGCGGACGTGGCGGAATTGGTAGACGCAAGGGACTTAAAAAGGGGATAGTTTGTCTCCCAATCATTTCAAAGACTTATGTTTCACCGCTCCTTAGCCGAACAACGCTTGATTGTGTCGGCTATTCCGTCCATCCCGAGTTGAGAGAGCCAACTAGTTGTTTTGGCTAAGGTTATTGTCCCCTGGCGTGCAGCATTCCCACTCAAGCAACTGTCGCACACGACCATGGCCAATGTGGGAAATTCTGTGGGAATTTTGCTTGACGAAAGTGGTTCATACGCCTGCTCGCTTTGCTAGTTCGCGATAGCTTTCAGTTAGCCTGACATTGACTTCGTAGGTTTTGAACGCGGAAGCGATCATCGCAGCCGACATCAGACTTCGATAGACGTAGTTCAGAAAGTCCGCGACGGAAATGTCATGTCGTCTCGTGCCGCTAACTCCTGCCAAATGGAACGAAGGAGGACGTCCGCCAAAGATGTCGAGGATATGAACCGCAGCACCGTGAACAAACCCGGAATAGGCTTTGTAGACGCTTCTAGAAACCGCCTGCATCGCTGAAGGATTGCCACCGCTGAATGTCCGAGCAACGTAAGCTTGAATTTTATCGCGGGGGACCATTCCGCGCTTTTGTCTCGAGTTGATCGCATCGCCTGGAATGTCGAACTCCTCTCGCCAAAATTGGTCTAGGTAGTCCGAATGTATGCGCTCTTCTTTACCAACCGTCAGTGGTCCACAGAGCAGGGCGATGTCTTCGGAGGTCTCGTCTAGCCACCTCTGCAGGCCACCCACTTCCATTACGTGGCCAGCGTCCAATAGGAGCTTTGCGCCTCGAAGGGTGCTGATTAGTCGCGCAAGCTTGAGGATCAAGGCTTGGTGGACGGTCCTCTCTTGATAGCGATAGGTGAAGCCGTCTACGTATTTCTGACGCTGTGGTGGTGGCACCAACTTCTGGAGCTCGTCAAAACCCCACAACATCTCTGTGACTGCAAAATCGTAGTGGCTGTCTAATTCCGCCAAAGTGATCATGACGACATCGCTGATCTAGGTGGTGCGGGCGGCGGGACTTGAACCCGCATGGCCGAAGCCTCCGGATTTTAAGTCCGGTGTGTATACCAATTTCACCACGCCCGCATACGCCGCAGACTTAGGCGGCCCCGACTTATTTGGAAAGCGAAAAAGGCATTTCCCACATACGGTAACCAGGTGGGAATTATGTGGGAAACTCCCACAATTCGAGGGACGCTGTGGGAGAGCTAGATCCTCAGAACCCTTAGCCAGCAACAAGCCAAGCTATCACGCAAGGGACTTAAAATCCCTCGATCTCTGATCATACGGGTTCGATTCCCGTCGTCCGCACCACCCTTCGCTCTTCGAGCTTCGGGAGGCAGGCCACCCAAGTCGCACCACCATCAGCTCGTTCAGGCTCTGATGTGGCCCGCCGCCGCCAGCACCGCCTTGTAGCATCGGGCAAACCGGCTAGGCGGGTCGCGCAGATAGGCCGATCGGGCAAGGTCCCATCTCTCGCTCACGGCCAGATCGAATGACGGCGGATCGAAGCGGAACAGGCCGCTGCGCGGATAGATGGTGAATTCGCCGAAGACGGGCTCACCCTTTTCTTCATAGAGATCGATGCGCAGCAGGTCCAAATCGGCCCCCAACGCCTCGACCGCTTCGACCATGCGCGAAAAGCTCGCCGGCCGTGGAATATCCAGGCTCGCATCGTCCGCGGACTCGGCAATTGCGAGGCGCTGCCAGTCGCGGTCGTAAAAGCCGCGCCGCAAGACCGTGGCGCGTCCCGTTATGGCCAGGACATAGACAACGCGCCCGCCGGCCACGCAGAACTTGTAGTCGGTCGGCATGTAGCCTTCATCGGCGCCGATCAGTTGCTCGACAAAGACCCTTGGCTCGATGTGCCAATAGGCCCGCTCGCCGAGATTCGTTCCGTGGCGCCGGCCGAGATGCTTCGACATCCGCGCGACCACGCCGGCCCGATCAACGAGCTTCGGGTCGGCGACGACGACGTTCATGGCGCTGCCGTGGTTGCACTTGACGATGTAGGGGACGGTCAGCTCATCGAACGGTATCAGGGTCGCGTCGGCCCCTTGCCAGAGCACGGGCGGGTAGGTCAGCCAGGGCACGCGCCCGGACACGAAGGCCTTCGATTTCAGCTTGTCCAGGAGAACGGCGAAACGCGGGTCGTCGTCGAAAATCTTTCGCCAGTGCACCTTCTCCGTATAGTAGACGGGGGCCGACAAATTCGGCAGGCGCCCATGCAGCCGGTGGAAATACCGGGCCATGCGATTGTAACGGACGAGCAGCCAGAGATTGAAGACGGCCAGTAGCGCCCTCGCCCCGACGCCGGTCAGCCTTTGTCGCCCCATGTCACCCATCGCTGCGCAATTGCACCAGACGCCAGGAGAACACAACGACTTTCGCCTCTTGCCGGGCACAGAGGACTTCGTTGGCTCATGCCTTGATCGGATTGAGCTTCAGGTGCTGGATCAGGATGATCGTCTTGGCGTCGACGATGCGGCCGTCGGCGATTGCGGCGAGCGCCTCGTCCAAGGGTATTTCCAGAACCTCGATGTCCTCGCCCTCCTCCGGAGCGCCGCCGCCGTCGGAAATGCGGTCGGCCGGTGAATAGCGCGCGGTGAAGAACCAGAGCCGTTCCGTCACGCTGCCCGGGCTCATGAACGGTGCGAACAGCCGTTCGACATCCTTCAAGCGGTAACCCAGTTCTTCTTCCGCTTCCTTGCGAATGGCGGTTTCGGGGTCGTTTTCGTCGAGCAGCCCGGCGCAGGCCTCGATCAGCGGCTCGCGGTGGCCCACGGCGTAAGCCGGGAAACGGAACTGCCGGACCAGGAGGACGGCAGAGCGCCGAGGATCGAAAGGCAGGATCACCGCGCCGTCGCCGCGGTCATAAGTCTGGCGGATCTGCGTCTCCCAGCGCCCGTCGCGGCGGCGATAGTCGAGCACTGTCTTCTTCAGCACCGCCCAGTCGTCCGAAAGGACCTCTTCCGAGCGGATGCGAACGCGATCTTCCATGACGGCCTCCGTGTTGGCGGCAATGGGATAGAGCAATTTCGGGAAAAGTGTGAAACGGTTTTCCGTCCGAAATTGCGTCAGAACAAAAAAGACGGGGCGGCTCTCCGTCTCAAGGACGGAGAGCCGCTCCGTCGGCGAAAGGCTACCCGCGCAATCCTGGAAACCGACTGGTCCAACGCGAGTTTCACCGGCTCGTGTCTGGCGCGAAGCGCCGCGACTGCCTAGATAGCGGTATCTCTCCAGGAGCCCGTTTCATGACGTCATCGCTTTTCCAGCCGATCACCCTCGGCGGTCTCACCTTCCCCAACCGCATCGCGGTGGCTCCCATGTGCCAGTATTCGGCCGAGGACGGCTCCGCCAGCGACTGGCATCTCTATCACTGGATGAACCTGGCAATGTCGGGCGCCGGCATGGTCACCGTC
>RXJA01000345.1 GCA_003963455.1 Hyphomicrobiales bacterium | reverse complement strand
CATCTACAAGGGCGGCGGCAACCAGCACATCACGCTCGGCCCCAAGCTGATCGAGCCGCCGGAAGGGCCGCGCACCAACCACCATGTCATCGAGGAACTGGGCAAGCGCCTCGGCGTTTCCGACAAGCCAGGCTTCGGCCTGACCGAGAGGCAGCATATCGACATTATCCTCGGCAAGCGCGGGCTCGGCGGCTTCGACAGCCTGAAGGAACGGAAATGGGTCGACCTGCAGCCCGATTTCAACGACGCGCATTTCATCAGCGGCTTCGGCCATGCCGACAGGAAATTCCACTTCCGGGCCAACTGGACAGGGCAGGCGGCGCCTGGCCGGCCGCCGAAGAGCATGGGCCTGTCCGGGCCGGTCGAGCGGCTGCCCGAATTTCCCGACCACGTCGAGTTGATCGAGGTCGCGGACGAAGAGCACCCGTTCCGCCTGAGCACCTCGCCGGCGCGCAACTTCCTCAATTCGACCTTTGCCGAGACGCCCGTGTCGAAGGCCAGGGAAGGCCGGCCGGAGTTGCTGTTGCATCCCGAGGATGCGGCGGCGCTCGGCATCGAGAACGGCGGCCGCGTCGAGGTCGGCAACCGTCGCGGCGACCTCGTGCTGCATGCCAGGCTTTTCGACGGCGTGAAGCGCGGCGTGGTGGTGGCCGAGGGAATCTGGCCGAACAGCGCGCATGAGCGCGGCGAGGGCATCAACGTGCTGACCGGCGCCGACGCGCCGGCGCCCTATGGCGGCGCCGCCTTCCACGACAACAAGGTGTGGCTGCGCGCCCTGGATTGAATCAATTTGCCAGAGTCCGGCGCGATGTCGTTGCCCGGACTCGTCTTTCCAGTCGGAGCCAGCCATGCCGCAATCGCTCAAGATCGCCATCGCCGGCGCCCTCGGCCGCATGGGTCGGCAGATGGCGGACACCGTCGCGATCTATCCACGGCTCGAGCTCGTCGCTCGCTTCCATCGGCCCGGCAGCGCGGGAGAGGGGCTGGTCGAGCGCGACGCGGCGCTTTCGCTTGCCGATGTGGTCATCGACTTCACCACGCCGGCGGCGTCGGCCGAATTGGCGAGGGCCTGCGCCGCGCGCGGCGGTCCGTCGCTGGTGATAGGCTCAACGGGTTTCGATGGCGCTGAACTGGAAGCGATTGCTGACGCAGCAAAGAAGATCGCCGTCGTGCGTTCCGGCAGCTACTCGCTCGGCCTCAACATGCTGACCGGACTGGTCGAGCAGGCGGCGCGGGCGCTTGGACCTGGCGATTGCGACATCGAAATCCTCGAAGCGCATCACCGCATGAAGGTCGACGCGCCGTCCGGCACCGCGCTGATGCTGGGCGAGGCGGCCGCGCGTGGACGCGGCGTCGAACTCGACGATGTGGCGAAGCGCGCCCGCGACGGCGTCATCGGCCCGCGCCCCGCCGGCGAGATCGGTTTTGCCGTGCTGCGCGGCGGCGGCATCGTCGGCGAGCACAGCGTGAGCTTCCTTGCCGAAGGCGAGACGCTCACGCTCTCGCACGCCGCCGGCGACCGCTCGATGTTCGCGCGCGGCGCCATCGCGGCGGCGCTCTGGGTCTCTGGCCGTCCGCCCGGCGAATACGACATGCATGACGTGCTTGGTTTCGGCGCCATGTGACGTGGAACCGGGCCGGTTTCCTTTCCATGGCGGCCAAAATGGCTGAAAGCCAGCTGAAAGCTTGGCCGTGCCATGACGGTTTTGTGGCGTTCGCCACATGGCGGCTGGGAGTGGCCGCGAGGAGGAAATGCGGCGCGCCGCGTCGCCCAGGTGGAGGAAGACTAGTGACCGGTTTCATCTCTAAACGCGCCATGCGTTCCGCGCTGCTGACGCTTGCCATGCTTGGCGCCGGCGCTTCGGCGGCATCGGCTGCCGACAAGATCACCATCATCGTCGGCGGCATGGAAAAGCAGATCTATCTGCCGGCTATGCTCACCCAGCAGCTCGGCTATTTCAAGGATGAGGGACTGGACGTCGAGCTGGTCAACTCGCGCGCGGGCGTCGAGGCCGAAAACGAATTGCTGGCCGGCGCCGTGCAGGGCGTCGTCGGCTTCTACGACCACACCGTCGACCTGCAATCGAAGGGCAAATACATCCAGTCGATCGTGCAGTTCAGCCAGGCGCCGGGCGAGGTCGAGCTGGTTTCGGCAAAGCATCCCGAGATCAAGTCGCCGGCCGACTTCAAGGGCGCGACGCTCGGCGTCACCGGCCTCGGCTCCTCGACCGATTTTCTCACGCAGTATCTCGCGGTCCGCAACGGCCTGAAGCCGGGCGACTACACGCTGCTTCCGGTCGGCGCCGGTAACACTTTCATCGCCGCCGTCAAGCAGGACCAGATCCAGGCCGGCATGACCACCGAGCCGACCATCGCCAAATTGCTTCAGACTGGCGAGGCCAAGGTGTTGGTCGACATGCGCACGCCTGAGAAGACCAAGGAAGCGCTGGGCGGCGACTATCCGGCGGCCTCCTTCTACGTGCAGTCGAGCTGGCTGGAGGGCCATAAGGACGAGGCGCAGAAGCTCGCCAACGCCTTCGTCAAGACGATGAAATTCATCGCCAGCCATTCGGCCGAGGAGATCGCCGACAAGATGCCGAAGGACTATTACGCCGGCAACAAGGACCTCTACGTGCAGGGCCTCGCCGGTGGCAAGGCGCAGTTCACGCCGGACGGTCGCATGCCGGCCGATGGTCCCGAGACGGTGCTGAAGGTCCTGTCTACCTTCTCCAAGAGCCTGCAGGGCAAGCAGATCGACCTGTCGAAGACCTACACGACCGAGTTCGTCGACGCGGCCAAGTAAGCGCCGGCAGGCGAGGGCGGGCCGATCGGTCCGCCCTTGTGAAACAATAGTTTGCGCCACTTGGCTGAATCAACTCGGCAGCGGCGCCTTCCGGGTGCCTGGCCACGGCAAGCCCACGGGCCACGGACATCCCGCGCCACCACGACAGGAGCGTGCCATGCAATCGCAGACCATGGCGGCGGAGAAATTGTCTCCCGCCGCGCCGCCGGCTGATGCCGCTATCGCCATCGACGATGTGACGCTGCGCTTCGTCACGCCGGACGGCCACATGATGACGGCTATCCGCGACTTCACCATGACGGTGGCGCGCGGCGAGTTCGCCTGTGTCGTCGGGCCGACCGGCTGCGGCAAGTCGACGACGCTCAACCTCGTCACCGGCCTGCTGAGGCCCACCACCGGCAATGTCCGCGTCATGGGCAATCCGGTGACCGACATCAGTCGCGACATCGGCTTCGTCTTCCAGGCCGACGCCTTGTTTCCGTGGCGCAGCGTTATCGACAATGTCGCGGCCGGCCCGTTGTTTCGTGGCGCGCCGAAGACGGAAGCCTATGAAAAGGCGCGCGACTGGATCGGCCGGGTCGGCCTTTCGCGCTTTGAGAAGCATTATCCGCACCAGCTCTCGGGCGGCATGCGCAAGCGCGTGGCGCTGGCGCAGACCTTCATCAACCAGCCCAAGATCCTTTTGATGGACGAGCCGTTCAGCGCGCTCGACATGCAGACCCGCACCGCCATGCAGGATGAATTGCTGGGCCTGTGGTCGGGGCTGAAATCCTCCGTCGTCTTCGTCACGCACGATCTGGAGGAGGCGGTGGCGCTGGCCGACAAGGTCTATGTGCTGACCGCCGGTCCGGGCACGGTGAAGAGCGTCTATCGCATCGACCTGCCGCGCCCGCGCGTCATGGCCGACATACGCTACGATGCGAAATTCATCGAGATCGCCAAGGTGATCTGGAACGATCTGCGCGAGGAAGTGCAGCTCGGCCAGAGCCGTGGCCTCCAGACCGGCCATTGAGGGGAGACTTATCATGACCGCCATCTCTCCGACCGACCAGGCCGCCCAGCGCGCCACCTCGATCGTCGCCGCCGAAGCGCAGGCGAGGGCGCGGCTGCGCAAGCGCCATGCCCTTGTCATCGGCCTGCGTCTCGCGATCCTCGTGGTCTTCCTGGGCCTTTGGGAACTCTGCGCCGACTACAACATCATCGACCCGTTTTTCTTCTCCAGCCCGTCCGGCATCTGGGAACAGATCTGGTCCTGGATCACCGAGGGCACCTCGCAGGGGCCGCTCTGGCTGCAGATCTATGTGACGCTGGAGGAAACCTTCCTCGGCTTCGTCATCGGCGCGCTTGGCGGCATCGCGGCGGGCATCATCCTGGGCCGCAACAAGCTGCTGGCGGATGTCTTTTCGATCTACATCAAGATCGCCAATTCCGTGCCGCGCGTGGTGCTGGGCTCGGTGTTCATCATCGCGCTTGGCCTCGGCATGGCGTCCAAGGTGGCGCTGGCCGTCGTCATGGTGTTCTTCGTCGTCTTCGCCAATGCCTTCCAGGGCGTGCGCGAGGCCGACAGGGCGATGATCGCCAATGCCCGCATCCTCGGCGCCTCGCCGATGCAGATCACCAGTTCGGTCATCATCCCCTCGGCGATGAGCTGGATCCTCGCCAGCCTGCATGTCTCCTTCGGCTTCGCACTGGTCGGCGCGGTGGTCGGCGAGTTCCTCGGCGCCAAGCAGGGCATGGGCCTCCTGATCTCCACCGCGCAGGGGGCCTTCAACGCCAACGGCGTCTTCGCCGCCATGATCATCCTGGCGGTGATGGCGCTGGTGGTGGAATTCCTCATCACCCGCTTCGAGAACTATGTGGTGAAATGGCGGCCCGCCCCGTTCAACGAGCAGGGGGCTTGATCAGGCAGATCGCTCTTCAGGTGAAGCCAACGGCAGCCGCACCTTGACCTTGAGCCCGCCCGCGGTGGCGTCGCCCAGCGTGACGCCGCCGCCGGCATTCTCGACCACTTCGCGCACGATCGCCAGGCCAAGGCCGCTGCCTTCCTCGGCCGAGCCGGCGAGGCGGTAGAAGCGCTCGAAGACATGCTCGCGCTCTTCTGGCGGGATGCCGGGACCTGCATCGCTCACCGTGAGCTCGGCCTCGCCATGCGAGGCGGCGAGCCTTACCGTGACGTTGCCGCCCGGTTTGGAATAGCGCAGCGCGTTGTCGACCAGGTTGACGATCATCTCGCGAAGCATCGTGCCGTCGCCGATAACCGTCACCGGTCCGCTTTCCTCGAGGCCGAGGTCGATGTCGCGCTCGATCGCCGCCGGCGCCTGCGCTTCCAGCACTTGGCGGGCGGCTTCGGTGAGATCGATGCGGTCGGCACGCGGCCGGCGGCTGCCGGGCTCGGCGCGCGAGAGCGTGAGCAATTGTTCGGCCAACCGCGCCAATTTGCCGGAGCTTGCCTGCAGTGCCACCAGCGCCTCCTGGCGCTGGTCGGCGGCGGTCTCCCGCAAGGCATAGCTTGCCTGCGTCGACAACAGCGCCAGCGGCGTGCGCAACTGATGCGCGGCGTTGGCGATGAAGCGGCGCTGCGCCGCCATCTGCGCCCGCACGCGCTCCATATAGGCGTTGAGCGCCTCGATCAGCGGCCGGATTTCGCTCTGCGCGCCCGAAACCTCGACCGGATCGAGATCGCTGCGGCTGCGCGAGCGCACCGCGTCGCGCAGCCGGATCAGCGGCGCCAGTCCGCGGCGCAGGCCAAGCAGCACGAACACACCGGCAATGACCACCAGGGCAAGCTGCTGGGCGAAGGCGCCAAGCCACAGGCGCTTCACCATCGCGTCATGGCCGGCGAGCGTGACGCCAACCGTGACCTTGATCGGCGAATCCTCTCCGGCGCCGATTACCGCGTGGCTCAGCGTCGCCAGACGCAGCGGGTGATCGCGATAGGAAGCCTGGATGCTGCCACGCTCCGGCGCCGCGGGCAGGTCGGGATAGCCGGTCAGCAGCCGTCCGCCGGCGGTTTCGACGCGATAGTAGACGCTGTCGCGGTCGCCGGTGTCGAACATCTCGATCGCCGCCGGCGGCACGGTCGCGTCGAGCGCGCCATCGGCCATCGCCACCTGCTCGGCGATGGCGCGCGCCGAGCCGACCAGCATGCGGTCGGTGACAAGGTCCGCGGTGGCGAGTGCATTGCGCTGGCTTGTCCACAAATTGATGGCCGCCAAACCGGCGAGCGGAAGCACCACCCAGGCCAGCAATTGGATCCGAAGGCTGCCGATCCGAAGACTGTCGATCCTCATGGCGCCGGCTCGTCATGGCGCAAGAGGTAACCCAGGCCTCGCAAGGTGGCGATCTGGACACGCGACCCCTCGAGCTTCTTGCGCAGGCGGTGCACGTAGATTTCGATGGCGCTGGGGTCGGCGTCGGTGTCGAAGTCGTAGATCGCAGCCGAGAGCGCCGCCTTGCTCACCGTGCGCCCGGCCTTGACGACCAGTTGTTCCAGAACCGCGTGTTCACGCGGCGTCAGCGACAGCGTCGCGCCGGCAAGCGAGAAAAGGCGGGTGTTGGTGTCGAAGACCAGGTCGCCGCAGGCAATGACGGGGGCGGTGCGGTCGTTGGCGCGGCGCAGTTGCACCCGGATGCGCGCCTCCAGCTCCTCGATCTGGAAGGGTTTCGCCAGATAGTCGTCGGCGCCTTCGTTGAGCCCCTTGACCCGGCCGTCGAGGCTGGCGTTGGCGGTGAGCACGATCACCGGCACGGGGTTGCCGCGCGCCCGCAGCGTTTTCAGCACCTCCATGCCGCCCATGCGGGGCAGGGCAAGGTCGAGGATGATCAAGGCATGATCGCCCGCGGCCAAAGCGTGCTCGACATCCTCGCCGTCATGCACGACGTCGATGACATAGCTTGCCTGGCGCAGCGTCTTGCTCAGCCAATCGGCCAGTTCGCGATTGTCCTCGACAAGCAGCAGCCGCATCGTTCGTCGCTGTTTCCTCCCAACGGCGCCGGCCTTCGCCAGAAGCGGCAGGCGGCGTCCGGATTGGTCCCTGAGGCCAACCGATAGTATCGATCCGCCCGCAAGGCAACGCCGGCCTCCGGGCCGCCAGGACCGCGGCGCGGCGCTTGTCGAGCCTCTTCATCGGCCGGACAAGTGATAAAACCGAACCGTTCGGTTCAATTTATGTTGACGGTTCGTGTCACCAGGGTGAACGCCGGCACCCCGATCCAGGACGCAGCATGATACGTGGCTCCCCGTAACCAGCTGATATTAAACGATAAGAACGGAGCGTTATCGTTGTTCACGTGATTTCAAGATCGAACCGAACGGTTCGGTTCACAAATTTTCGTGATTGGAATTGTCAGCAGGGCAGACCCATTTCGGGGTGGTCCGAGCGACGCGAATTTCCATCAAGGCACGCCACTAGACGGACACGACTTTGAAAATCTGGAGTACTTAAAATGACCAAGATTGCTCTTACCGCCGCCGCCCTGCTTGTTGCCACGAGTGGCGCCTTTGCCGGCAGCGACCATTACGGTTCCGACAATGTCAACCAGCCGGCCGTGACCGCTCCCGCGGGCAATGTCGACAACACCGTAACCGGTTCGATCCGCAAGTTCGAACAGCGCGACCTCCACATCACGCCTGATCAGAACCAGCCGCAGTCGGGCCAGGGCATCTGGGGCCGCTAAGCGGTCCCTGTCCCCCACTGGTCCCAACCTCAATTCCTGAACCTGGAGTAACTCAAATGACCAAGATCGCTCTTACCGCCGCCGCCCTTCTCGTTGCCACCGGTGCCGCTTTCGCCGGCTCCGACAATTACGGCTCGGCCAATGCCAACCCGCCGGCCGCTTCGGTCGACACCTCGTCCACCGCTTCGATCCAGAAGTCGGACGCGAATGCCCAGAAGCCGGTTGTGCAGGGCGCCAACCACGACCTGTTCGGCAACCACTAATCGGTTTCGCTCAGGCGAACCTTCGACCAACAACTTTGAAACTGGAGTAACTCAAATGACCAAGATCGCTCTTACCGCCGCCGCCCTTCTGGTTGCCACCGGCGCCGCTTTCGCCGGCTCGGACAATTACGGCTCGGCCAACGCCAACCAGCCGGCCGCTTCGGTCGACACCTCGTACACCGCTTCGATCAAGAAGTCGGATGCGAACGTCCAGAAGCCGGTCGTCCAGGGTGCCGACCACGACCTGTTCGGCAATCACTAACGGTTCTGTCATCGACAGACCTCAAAGCGGCGGGCTTGTCCCGCCGCTCTGCTTTTGTGGAGCCGGCTATCCGTTGGGTCGGGCTTTCGCGCGGTTGATCAAGCATCCATCACGAAGCGGTGATGCTTGTAACGACGCCCCGGCTGCCATCGAAGTGGGAGCAAGGGCCGACAGACGGGGCCGATGCAAGGAAATTCAGATGCGTGGAACGAGCGGGCAACACCCGGGCGATGCCTGAGGTCGTCACGTGCCGATCCACCATGGCATCGGATCGTAAATCGCGCCCGATCAAGCAACGCAACCTCAAAACCAGGAGTATTTGAAATGACCAAGATCGCACTTACCGCAGCCGCCATTCTCGTCGCCACGGGCACTGCTTTCGCCAGCTCCGACAATTACGGCTCGGCCAATGCCAACCCGCCGGCCACCACCATCGACCGGACCGTGACGGCCTCGATCACGAAGTCGGGCGCCGATGTCCACAAGCCGGTCGTGCAGGGCGCCAATCACGACCTGTTCGGTAGCCACTGATCCGGTTTGCAAGAAAATACCAGGCGGCGGGCTTGCCCGCCGCTCTGCTTTTGTAGAGCCGGCTATCCGCGCTATCACGGCGCTTCACAAGCATTTGTATCACAAGCATTTGTAATCGTTTGTCTTTTTCTGAGCGAAGTCCGGGCGGACGCTGTGGCGGTCGCTGAAAGGCGAACGCGCCGGGAATAAATCCCGGCCGCCGAGGGTCTTGTCGGCAGCGGGGGTCATCCTCCCAAGGCCGCCGCCGATAGAACCACAGGAACAAGGAAATTGAACATGACCAGGATAGCTCTCACCACTGCCGCAATGCTTCTCGCAATGGGCTCCGCCTTCGCCGGCAGCGACCACTTCGACGCCAACAATGCCAACCAGCCGACCGTCGGCGTCGACAGCGCCTACACCGGCTCGGTCCGCAAGCACGAGGTTGCCAAGCCGGCCCCCAAGGTCGATGCCGGGCTGAAGACCGGAGCGAGCGGCGCCGCGGATTGGCCGGGTCCGCCCGCTGACAATTGGGGCAATTGATCCCGCGTCCTTGAAAATACCGAAGGCGGCGGGCAAACCCGCCGCCTTAGTCGTCGGGCCGGCAAGCTTCCGGTGCTACCCCAGATCCTTTGGCCGCAGGCAATGCGTCAGCCGCGCGCCGCCGAAATCGAGGTCTGCCCAATCACCGTCCAAGGTGAACCGGGCGAGCGCCGCCGTCGGAAACTTCGCTTCGATCTTCTTGAACACGCTCTCATCCGATCCGGCGCCGGCCAGCCGCAGCGCAAATTGCTGCAGGCCGGGATTGTGGCAGACCACCAGCAGGTTCGTCGCCTTGGCCTGTCGCACGCGCGCCAGGATGACGCCGGCCGCCGCTTCGTAGAGATCCTCGGCAAATTGCGCCGGTGTATGTCCGGACAGTTCCTGGGCGACGAGCCGCCAGGTATCGCGGGCACGCAACGCCGGCGAGACCAAGGCGAGGTCGGGCAGCCAACCGCGCCGGGCCAGCTCCCGCCCAATCACCGGCGCCGTCTTCAGGCCGCGCGGGGCAAGTGGCCGGTCGAAATCCGCAAGTGCGGGATCGTTCCAGCTCGACTTGGCGTGGCGCAGGATGAGCAGCTGTTTCAGGGGCATTGCAGCCTCTACGGCGTGATCCGCGCCAGCTGTTCGAGGTCGGTCTCCTCGCGCAGCGGGTCCGGCGCCATCACCACCGACGTGGCGTTGTCGGCATCGTCGGCGAAATGGGCGAGCACTGTGTGGCCCTTTTCCATGCTTGCCTTGCCCTCGGCGACGAGGCCGAGCGCCAGTGGGTAGAGCCGGTGCTCCGCCTTCAGCACGCGCGCGGCAAGCGTGTCCTCATTGTCGCCGACCATCACCGGCACGGCGGCCTGCGCGATGATCGGGCCTTCATCCATCTCGGGCGTGACGAAATGCACAGTGCAGCCATGGATGCGCACGCCGGCGCGGATGGCGCGCGCATGCGTGTCCAGCCCCTTGAAGGCCGGCAGCAGGGCAGGGTGGATGTTGACCATGCGCCCTTGCCATTTCTCGACGAGGCCGCGGCCGAGGATACGCATATAGCCGGCGAGCGCGACGATGTCGGCGCCGAAGCCGGTGAGCGCGGCATCGATCGCGGCGTCATGGGCATCCTTGCTCGGATGGTCGGCGCGCTGGATGACCTTGATAGCGATACCGCGCGACTGGGCGATGCCGAGGCCGGCCGCGTTGGCGCGGTCGGAGATGACGCCGACGATTTCGGCCGGATAGGCGGGGTCGGCGGCGGCCGCGATCAGCGCCGTCATGTTGGAGCCCCGCCCCGAGATCAGGACGACCGTGCGCTTCCTGCTCATAGACCGATCGAGCCCCGATAGATGACGCCGGCGTCGCGGCGCGGCACGATGCGGCCGATCGGCGTCACCGTCTCGCCGGCCTCCTGCAGCACCGCCGCGACCTGCGCCGCCTGGCCGGAAGCGACGGCGAGGATCATGCCGATGCCGCAGTTGAAGGTGCGCATCATTTCTTCAGGCGCGACGCCGCCGGTCTTGGCCAGCCACGAGAACACGGGGGGCACCTCGATCGCCTCGAGGTCGAGCTCGGCGGAAAAATCCTTGGGCAGCACGCGCGGGATATTTTCCGGGAAACCGCCGCCGGTGATGTGGGCCAGCGCCTTGATGCCATGCGTGTTGCGGATCGCCTTCAGGATCGACTTCACATAGATGCGCGTCGGCTCCAGCAGCGCCTCGGCAAGGCTGAGTTCCTCGTTGAAGGGTGCCGGATCGCTCCAGCCGAGGCCGCTCGCGGCCACGATACGGCGTACCAGCGAAAAGCCGTTGGAATGCAGGCCGGACGAGGCTAGGCCGAGCAGAACGTCGCCTTCCACGATATCGTCCGTCGGCAGCAACTGGCCGCGTTCGGCCGCGCCCACGGCAAAGCCGGCAAGGTCGTAGTCCTTGTCGTGATACATGCCGGGCATTTCCGCCGTCTCGCCGCCGATCAGCGCGCAGCCGGCCTGCCGGCAGCCCTCGGCAATGCCGCCGACGATCGACGCGCCCTGGTCCGGGTCGAGCTTGCCGGTGGCGAAATAGTCGAGGAAGAACAGGGGCTCGGCGCCTTGCACCACAATGTCGTTGACGCACATGGCGACGAGGTCGATGCCGATCGTGTCGTGTTTCCCCGCATCGATGGCGATCTTGAGCTTGGTGCCGACGCCGTCATTGGCCGCGACCAGCACCGGGTCGGTGAAGCCGGCGGCCTTGAGGTCGAACAGGCCGCCGAAGCCGCCGATCTCGCCATCGGCGCCCGGCCGGCGCGTCGCGCGCACCAGCGGCTTGATCTTCTCGACCATCAGGTTGCCGGCATCGATATCGACGCCCGCCTCGGCATAGGTGAGCCCGTTCTTGCGCCTGGCCTGGTCGCCCTTGCTCATCGTCGGCTCGTCCCTGTTTGTCATTGCGGGCTCTTCGCATGAATGGTTTCGGGGAGCAAGGATGACGCGCGGTTGAGGGAGTTTTGCCCCCGACAAAGGCAAAATGTCGGCAGCCCCGGAAGGAGTGTCTCGCGCAGACAGGTCGCTCCTCCCTTGCGCCCATCCCCCATCTCCATCATCTATTCCCCAACAAAAAAGTCACGACGGGATATCACGTGACCATACCCAACATGATCACGATCATGCGGCTGCTGCTGGTGCCCGCCGTGGTGCTGGCGATGCTCGACGCGCTTTGGGGTTGGGCCTTCGCCGGCTTCCTCGTCGCCGGCATCTCCGATGGCGTCGACGGCTTCATCGCGCGCCGCTGGAACCAGACGTCCCGGCTCGGCGCCTATCTCGATCCGATCGCCGACAAGCTCCTGCTTGTCTCGGTCTTCGTCGTCATGGGTTTTGCCGGCGAACTGCCGCTCTGGCTGGTGGTGACCATGGTCTCGCGTGACGGGCTGATCGTCTGCGCGGTGCTCCTGTCCAGCGTGATGAGCAATCCGGTTGAGGTGAAGCCGCTCCTCGTTTCGAAGGCCAACACGGTCGCGCAGATCGTGCTGGCGGCGCTTGTGCTGGGCGAACTGGCCTTCTCGGTGCATCCGGACCCGCTGCGGACCGCGCTCATATTGCTGACCGGGGTCTTGACCGTGGCTTCGGCCGCGGCCTATCTCGTGGCTTGGCTAAGGCATATGAGCGGCTATGG